>CBIHQF010000102.1:0-9504 GCA_966211665.1 uncultured Pseudomonas sp.
ATGGCATCCAGACAGATGTCGCGCAGACGGCTTTCCGGCCATTGCGGATCGAGCGCCAGATAGGTCGCGCCGGACTGCCAGGCGGCGAGCATGTGCATCACCAGCTCGCGACTGCGCGGCAGGCACAAGGCGACCCGCTCGCCGAGCCAACTCAGCGCGCCTTGCAGGCGCTCGCCACGGGCGACCACGGCCCTGGCCAGTTCGGCGTAGCTCATCTGCCCCTGGCTATCTTCCAGGGCGATGGCCTGCGGCTTTTCCGCGCATTGCCGGGTAAAAGCCTGCCAGGCACCGTCGGCCGGCACCGGCGACTGCTCGCCACGCAACAGGGAGCGTTGCTCGGGCGCCAGCCAATCCAGTTCGGCGAAGGGCACCTCGGGGCGCTCCATCGCCGCCAGAACCAGTGCCACGAACTGCTCCTGAAAGCGCTCGACGGTCGCATGCCGGTAGAGCGCCTTGCTGTAACGCCACCTGCCGATAAAGGTCTCTGCCTCGTCGACGATCACCAGGTTCAGCTCGTGGGCGGCGCCACGCTGCTCGCCGAGCAGCCGATCGACGTACTGTTCGAAGGGCGCGCCGCGCTCCTTGTTGAGGGTGAACATATGCTGGAACACCGGCGCCCTGCCCATCTGCCGGGGCAAGTCCAACTGCTTGACCAGACGCGAGAACGGATAGTGGCGATGCTGCAAGACCTGCTTGACGGTTGCGCCGACCTGCTTCGCCCAGTCGCCGCTGGACAGGTCCCGGCGCAAGCGGCAGCGGATCGGCAGCGGGTTGACCAGGTAGCCGGGCAAGCCGGCCTGTTCGCGCTTCAGGCGCCAGCCGCTGGGGGTGCCGAGGACGAAATCGTCCTGCCCGGAAAGCACGCCGAGAAATTTCTGGAACAGCGAGAACCAATAGACATAGGGCGTCACCCCCAGGCTACGGGCCACGGCGCGTAGCCGCGCGCTGGTGGCGGCATCGAAGCGGAACGACAGCTCGCCGCCCTCGAAGCCCTGACTGCTGCCATAGGGGAAATCGGTCGGCAGCTCCAGAGCCGGCGCGTCGGCCAGTTGCGCTTGCCACCAGACCAGCTCCTCGGCCTCGGTCGCTTCGCTGCGGATATGCAGGTCGCTGCACCAGTTGCGGTACGCCTCGGGATCGACGTCCGCAAGGGATTGGCCATCGAGCAGCGCGAACAGCTCGTTGAACACGACGTAGAAAGTCGTCAGGTCGGCCGCGATGTGATGGATGCCCAGCAGCAGGGTCTGCTCGACGCCGCCGTCGACCAGGTTGCTCAGCAGAACGACGCGGCTGACCTCCCCGGCCGGCAGGTCGAAAGGCGTATCGGCCAGTTCGGTCAGCCGGCGCTGCACACTGGCCGCGTCGGCGGCCTGCAAGATCACGCACTGGAGCGGCCAGGGCTGCGCGCGACTGTCCCATTGCAGCAACTCGCCGTCGCGCTCGACATAGGCGCCGCACAGCAGCGGATAGCGCTGCTGAACGGTCTGCCAGGCTTGTTCCAGCCGCTGCGGCAGATCCGCTGAAACGTACTGCGCCTTGATCCGCCCCGCGAGGGCGATGTTGTAGGCGCAGCTGTCGGGCTCCATGCGCTGCAGGAACCACAGCGCCTGCTCGTTATCGCTGAGCGGGCGGGCCTCGAAATAGTCCGGGCGCCGCTTCAGCCACTCGAGAATTTCGCCGCTGCGCGCCTGCAGCTCGCGCTCCAGGGCCTCGTTCAGCGCCTCCGGCGAGCCGGCCGAAATCGTCAAGCGGCCTTCGTTCGCCGCCAGGCGAATGCCACGCAGCCAGCAGCGATGCATCAGACGGTCGAGCATTGGATGTCCTTCTTTTGTTGCGAATCTGGGGTTGCGGATCGGGCGTAGCCGCGACAGCGGCAACTTGTATGGGGGCTGCGAGGCCTTCACGGCCCCGCACGGCTCAAGGCCTCGGCGCGGGTTCGGCCATGGCGACGACCACCTTGCGCGCCCCTTGAAAGGCGGAGCGGCCATGGGCGACGAGCATGTTGTCGAGCATCAGCACATCGCCGGCCTGCCAGGGAAACGCGACCTGAGCGCCCTGCAGGACCTCGCGGATGTGCGCCAGCGCCTCCAGCTCGATCGGCGAACCGTCGCCGTAGTACACGTTCCGCGGCAGATGCTCTTCGCCGACTATGGAGATCAGGGTTTCGCGGACCTGAGGAGCGAGATTGGAGACATGGAACAGGTGGGCCTGGTTGAACCACAGCCACTCGTCGGTCACGGGATGCCGGGCGACCGCCTGGCACACCTGACGGGTGCGCAACTCGCCGTCGTCCTTCCATTCGAAGTCGATGTCGCCGAGCCGACAGAAGCGCTCGACCTCGGCCTTGTCCTCGGTGCTGAAGGCCTGCTGCCAGGTCAGGTCGAGACCGTTGCCGTAGTTACGCACGTACATCAGGCGCTTTTCGGCGAAGCGCTGGCGCACCTGGGGATCGATTCGCTGGTAGACCAAACGGCTGTCGGCTATCGGCGTTTCGCCGCCGACCTGCGCGGCCTGCACGCAGTGGAACCAGATCTTCATCGGCCAGTTCAGCGAGTAGGACTGCTCGTTATGCAGGGGAATGATCTGGTGGGCCGGGTATTCGGTGGAGGTATAGACCCGGCCGTTGAGCTGGGTGCGCGGCGTGGAGGCGTAGTCGTAGGTCAGCAGTTCGTGGCCGAAGCTGCGGGCGAAATCTTCGAAGCCGCGCTCGCCGTCGAAGGCGAAACCGCGAAACAGAATACCGCCGGCGCCGAGCAATTCGCGCTCGACGACCCGCCGAATCAGCTCGCCGTGCCGCTGCCAGGAATCGCCCGGAACGGGCGCCTGCAGGATAAACGGCAGAGTACGCGGATGAACTTCATCCATTGAGTCGCCTGCGCGGCTGAGCACGTCGGTAACCATCTGGATTCCTGGGCAGTTATGCTAGGACACTGAATGTCGCGCAAACGACTCTCAACATCAAATAAGAATTATTATTATTTGATTAAATCTACGACCTACACCGATAAACCCAGCCAAGGCTCTACGCTGGCCATTACCAAGCCATCACAGAATGACGACTGAGCGGAACGACGCCGAAAACCGGCATTTAGCAGGCCGTTGAAAAACGTAGGCGACGACTGCATGGCTGCAGGAGGTAGAGCGAAGCAGGAAGCCCGAGCCGAGGCTGGCAAGACAATACCGATGGAGGCCCTGCAAAAACAGCCGCAAAAGGACTGAGGTCGCACTCGACTTTACGTGCTGTAAATGAGCATTTTGACGGGGGGCGCCTAGCCCGGGCTCGCGATCGAGGCCATTTTTAACGCAGGTAGTTTTTCAACGACCTGCTAGTTCTCTTGCAACCTATAGTCCCGCTCGCCGATATGCGAAAGCAGCAGGTAGGCCGAACCGATCAGGCCCTGCATGGTATCGGCGAAGCGGCTGCGATTGAGGTAGAGGAACTGTCTATTCTTCACCGCGAACAGGTTCTGCCACTGCGGCGAACGGCGGAAAGAGGCGGTGGCGACCTCCGAATCGAGCATTTCCTCGTAGGTATCGATAATGAAATCGCTGTCGAAATCGCCGATCCGCTCCAGGCTGTAAGGCACGTTCTGCCGGGCATCGCGGTAGGCCGCCACGCGCCCCAGGCCGAAGTCCGTGATCACGTCATCCATGCCGGCCCGCCCTATCAGCTGGAAGCCATCGGGGTAGACCTCCAGAGTGGTGACGGTGATGCGGCCCGGCTCCTTCACCCGCTTGGCGAATTCGCCGACTATCCATTGGTACTCGGCCAGCAGTTCCTGATAGCGCTGCTGTTTGCCGACCAGCTCGGCCAGCTCCTTGGCATAGGTCTTGATGTCGGTTTCGCGGGCCGGCAGCAGGACCACCGGGGCGATCTTGTCGAGCTTTTCCTTCAGCTCGGCGTGATAGGACAAGCCGACGATAAGGTCCGGCTGCAACGCCGCGATAGCCTCCAGGTCGGGAGCCTGATGCGAGCCGATATAGTGGATGCCGGCAACGTCGAGGCGCGGCTGGGCGCCGCGAAACAGCACATCGGAAAACAGCTTTTTGCGGCCCGTGGAGCCGCAAGGCGTCACTCCCAACTCCAGCAACTGCGTGGTCAAGCTGAGGTCATGCAGCGAGACTATGCAACGCGGCTCGATGGGCACCTCGACCCGACCGAAGTCGTTCTCGAAGGTTTTCGTCCCGGCCGCGGCCGCCGGCCCCGCCAGGCAAACACCGAGGCTGGCGCACGCCGCCAGAAAAAACGCTCTCACCGTTACCGCCATTTTCTACACATCCTTCTAGAAACCCGTCAGCGATTGCGTTGCCGGGCCAGCAAAACCAACAAATAAGGCGCGCCGATAATCGCCACCACCAGCCCGGCAGGCAATTGCAACGGGGGCAACAGTGCCCGGCCTAGGGTATCGCCGAGCAACACCAGCAAGGCGCCGAACAAGCCCGACAAGGGGATCAGCGCTCCATGCCGGTCGCCGCAGAGTTGCCGCGCCAGATGGGGCGCGACCAGGCCGACGAAGGTCATGACCCCGACATTGGCCACCGCCGCCGCGGTGAGCATGACGCTGCACAGCAACAGCACAGCCATCACTCCGGGGACGTTCAGGCCGCGGCTGAGCGCCACCCCATCGCCCAGCTGCAACAGGTTGAGCTGGCGATGGCAGAACAACAGCGGCAGGCCGGCGACCGCCAGCCAGATGGCCAGGCTTTGCACCTGCCCCCAACCGCCGCGGTGCAGGCTACCGCCCAGCCACATCAACGCCGACTCGACGCGATCGATATTGCCGTAGGTAATCAGCAGGTCCGCAACGGCGCCGAGCATGGCGGTCAAACCCACTCCGACCAGAATCAGGCGCAAGGGTGCGATGCCCCGCCGCCAGGACAGGCCGACGACGAATACCGCCACCGCCAGCCCGCCGATCAGCGCCGCCAGGGGATACAGCTGCAGCGGCAACGCCGACGGCCAGAGCACCAGGATCAGCAGCATGGTCACGCTCGCCCCCGCCTCCACCCCGACCAGGCCGGGCGCGGCCAACGGGTTGCGGGTCAGGGACTGCATCAGCAAACCGGCCAGCGCCATCGCCGCCCCGCCGAGAATGGCCAGCAGGATGCGCGGCAGGCGCAACTCCCACAGTACATTGCCCAGCGCGCCTGCAACCTCACCGCCGCCGAGCAGCTGCCGCCAGGCCTGCTCCAGGCCCATCGGATAGCTGCCCACGGTGACCGAATAGGCCGCCATGCCCAGCAGAGCCAGGACCAGCATAAGACTGGACAGCAGATCGACCGGCCGCCCGATCCAGGGCAGCAACGGCATACGTCTTGGCGTGGTCAGCCGGCCACTCATTGCATCTTCCTCAACACCAGGGCGACGAACACCGGGCCACCGACCAACGCGGTGACGATACCGGTATTGAGCTCGTAGGGGCTGACCAGGGTGCGCGCCAGCACGTCGGCCAGAATCAGCAGCAAAGCACCCAGCAACGGAGTCGCCAGCAACAGATGGCGTAAATCGTTGCCGACCAGTAAACGCGCGGTGTGCGGCACCACCAGGCCGACGAAGCCGATGGGCCCGGCCAAGGCCACTGCGCAGCCGGATAGCAACACCACGGCGCTCAGGCTCATCAGGCGCATGCGCAGCAGGTTGACGCCCATGCTCGCCGCCGCCTGCGCTCCCAGGCGGTAGGTATTCAGCGCACGGACGTTGAACAGGCACAACAGCATGCCCGTCAGCACATAGGGCCAAAGCCAAAGCGGCAGGGATGCGCCGGTGATGCCGAGAGAACCGGTCAACCAGCGGCGCAGACTATCGAGCCCCTGCTGGTCGAGCAGCAGCAGGATCGCGGTGATCGCACTGAACAGCGCCGCCATCATCGCCCCGGAGAGGGTCAGGCGCACCGGATTGTGACTCCTGCCCGCCAGCAGCATGACGCCCAGCGCCGCCACCAGGGCGCCGCCGAAGGCGAACAGGGGGATCATGGTCATGTCGTTGCCGGGCAGCACCAGCAAGCCGAACACCACGAACAGCGCGGCGCCGCTGTTGATGCCGAGAATCCCCGGGTCGGCCAGCGGATTGTCGCCGACCGCCTGCATCACCGTGCCCGCCAGGCCCAGGCAGGCCCCCACCACCATCGCCACCCACAGGCGCGGCAGGCGCGAACCCTGGATCACACTGTGATCGGAATTACCCGGATCGTAAGCGGTCAACGCCTGCCAGACCTCGACCCAGGGAATCGACTTGGCGCCCACGGCCAGGTGCAGTATCGACGCCAGGGCAATCCCGCCGAGCACCGCCAGCCATATGGGCCAGTTCCAGGCACGACTCACAGGCTGGCCTGGCAAGCGACCGGCCGCGCACGGGTCGGCGAAGCCGGCACACACAGCAGATCGCCCGAATGCGGGTCGGTGATGATATGCGCGTCCAGATCGAACACCGCCTTGAGGTTGGCCCGGGTGAACACCTCACCGGGCACGCCCTGGGCAAGCACGCTGCCACGCCGCAGCATCACCAGATTATCGGCATAGCGGGCCGCCTGATTGAGGTCGTGGAGCACCGCGACTATGGTGCGGCCCTGGTCGCGCAGCTCCGTCAGCAATTCGAGCAGGGCGATCTGATGGGCGATATCGAGAAAGGTGGTGGGCTCGTCGAGCAGGATCACCGGCGTGTCCTGGGCCAGGGTCATGGCGATCCAGCAGCGCTGTAATTGGCCGCCGGACAAGGTGGCGAGCGAGCGATCGAGCAGCGCGGCGATATCGGCCAGCGCGACCGCCCGATCGACCGCCTGCTGGTCGCGCTCGGTCCACTGCTGCCACCAGCTCTGCCAGGGATAACGCCCCTGCATCACCAACTCGCGCACCGTCATGCCGGCCGGGGAGGTCGTCCGCTGCGGCAGCAAGGCCACGCGCCGGGCCAGCTCCCGACGCGAATACTGTGCATGGGCCTTGCCCTCCAGCAGCACCTCGCCACTGGCCGGACGCAACATGCGCGCAAGGACGTTGAGCAAGGTCGTCTTGCCGCAACCGTTCGCGCCGATCAACGCGGTAAAACGTCCCTCGGGAATAGTCAGGCTGACGTCATCGAGCACCTGCAGCTCGCCGAATCGGAGCTGAAGTCGTGTTGCTTTCAACATGCACATGCACTCAAGTTCAAACCATGACTCCAGGCTCTAAGCCTCCGCTCCTATCCCGCTAACGCCCCGCATTCAGCCTGATTTCATCGGGCCGCGCCGCCGGCCGAGCTGGGCGAACAACCGCCATCTGGTTAATTGGCGACCGCCGCCGACTTTGGCTCTGGCCCAGGCGCGAACAGGGCGCATAGCTTGCAGGAAGCAGCTACTCAAGGCAATAAGACAATACTTAGTACAAATCCTTCTCATTTACATATAGGATATCGCCAGTCGACAGCAGGCCGGCGATCGAAGGGCAGCCAGCCCAGCCATACCCCAAAGTACAGGACCCCCTCAACATGCACCTTGCAAGGACAAAACAACCCTCGGGATACCTCACCTCGGCACGCCAGCAGGTATTCAGCCTGACGGCTATCGCACTGGCGCTGAGCAGCCTGACCTCGGGCCATCTGGCCGCCGAAGAAAACGCCTCGACGAAGGTGGCGGAGCCTGTACAGCTCGACTCGGTCACCGTCACCGGCACGATCGCGGAAAACCCCACGGCACCTGTCGACGGCTATGTCGCCAAGCACAACCTGAGCGCCACCAAAACCAACACCCCGATCATCGAAACCCCGCAATCCCTGTCGGTGGTGACCAGCGACGAACTGGAAGATCGCCAGGCGGAAACCCTGTCCCAGGCACTCAGCTATACCCCCGGCTTCACCAGCCAGCCGACCAGCTTCAACCGCACCTCCGACCGCTTCCGCATCCGCGGCTTCGACGTCGAATCCGCCACCGGCGGCTCCCTGCGCGATGGCCTGCGCCTGCAGAACAACTCCTACGACGGCGTTCAGGAACCCTATGGCCTGGAGCGCGTCGAGGTCATCCGCGGCGCCGCGTCGGTGCTTTACGGGCAGCTCTCCCCTGGCGGCATGGTCAACGGCATCAGCAAGCGCCCGACCCAGCAGCCTCTGCGCGAACTGAACCTGCAGGTGGGCTCCAATGACCGCAAGCAGCTCTCCGCCGATTTCAGCGGCCCGCTCGCCGGCAGCGACACCCTCAGCTATCGCCTGACCATGCTCAGCCGCAACAGCGATACACAGCAGGACCATATCAACGACGATAAGCTCTATATCGCCCCGGCCCTGACCTGGCGCCCCAACGAAGACACTTCGCTGACCCTGCTGTCGTTCTATCAGAAGAGCGACACGCGCTTCTCCGCCCCGCTGCCTTATCAGATGGTCGAGGGCGTGGGCGACGGCGCCTTCAAGATCGGCCGCAGCGACTTTATCGGCGAGCCGGACTACGACGACATGAACGGTGAAATGTCGGCCATCGGCTACGAGTTCGAGCATAACTTCGACGAACACACCCGGATCAGCCACAAGTTGCGCTACTACGAAGCCGACGTGAAGTGGAACTACCTGCAGATCCAGCCGTCGGATGCCGCGGTTAACTTCTCCGCAAGCACCGGTACCCTGTTGCGCCGCTACAGCGATCGCCATGAGCGCTCGCGCGGTGTGGCCAGCGACACCAATGTCGAATCGAAATGGAATTTCGGCCCCGTCGACTACACCCTTCTGGTCGGCCTCGATGGCTACGACACGTCCTACGACTCGCATAACTTCCGCGCTTCCGCGCCGGCTCTCGACCTGACGACCTATGACTATGGCCAGCCCGTGGTGGTCAATCGTGACCCCAGCCGCGATCGTGGCTCGCAGATCGACACCTTGCAGAAAGGCATCTACCTGCAGAACCAGTTCAAGTTCGGCGACAAATGGGTGCTGCTGGTGGGTGGCCGCCACGACTGGGCCGACCAGCAACAGGAAGCCCATCGCAACGGCCTCAAGGCCAGCCAGGATGACGAAGCCACCACCGGCCGTGCGGGGCTGGTCTACCTGGCCGACAACGGCCTGGCCCCCTACATCAGCTACAGCGAGTCGTTCTTCCCGGTCTCGGTCGCGGAAGTCACCGGACAGACCTTCGCCCCCACAGAAGGCAAACAGTACGAAGCCGGCGTGCGCTACCAACCCAAGGGCAGCAACCTGCTGCTCAGCGCCGCGGTCTACGAGCTGACCCAGACCAATGTTTTGAAACAGGACCCTATCGGCGGCACCTACCGGCAGACCGGCGAAGTCCGCTCGCGCGGCTTCGAGCTGGAAGCCAAGGCGGATGTCACCCCCGCGCTCAGCGTAATCGCCTCCTACGCCTATACCGATGCCCGTATTACCAAAAGCGCCATTCCCACGGAGGTGAACCAGCGCAGCGAAGACACGCCCTACCACCAGGCCGCACTGTGGGCCAGCTATGACTTCGTCAACTGGGGCATTCCGCAACTGACCGTCGGCGCCGGCGCCCGCTACAAGGGCACCACCCAGGCCTCGGGCATCGATTCGGCCAT
>CBIHQF010000103.1:0-9470 GCA_966211665.1 uncultured Pseudomonas sp.
GCGCAAGCCCCGAAGGGGTGAAGCACATGGATGTGCTGAACAAACGAGCGTCTCGCGCCTTGCCTCGCGCTAAAACAGGCTCCGGCGCGGTCGCGATGATACGGCAACAGACCCTAGCCTCCGGCGTTCACCACAGGCTAAAGTTCCAGCTCCCACGTAGCGCAACCAGGAGCCCCGCGATGTCCAGCCCGAGCATGAGCCTGTTCCACTCCCCCTCTTCGCCCTTCGTGCGCAAGGTCATGGTGCTGTTGCACGAAACCGGTCAGCTCGACCGCGTCGCCCTCGAAACGGTGCAGCTCAGCCCAACCGCGCCCAGCGCCGAGGTCAACGCCGGCAATCCGGCCGGCAAACTCCCGGCATTGCGCCTGGCCGACGGCAGCGTGCTGCACGACAGCCGGGTGATCCTCGATTACCTCGACCGCCAGCATGTCGGCGAGCCGCTGATCCCGCTCGACGGCCCGGCGCGCTGGCGCCGCCTGACCCTGGCCTCGCTGGCCGACGCCGTGCTCGACGCCGCGGTGCTGATCCGCTACGAGACCTTCCTGCGTCCCGAAGAAAAACGCTGGGACGACTGGCAAGCCGCCCAGCAGGACAAGATCGAGCGCGCCCTCGCGCACCTGGAAGCCGAAGCCATCGCCGAACTGGCCAGCCATTTCGATATCGCCGCCATCGGCGTGGCCTGCGCCCTCGGCTATCTGGACTTCCGCCAGTCCGAGCTGGGCTGGCGCCAGCGGTATCCGAAATTGGCTGATTGGTATGCCGACGTCAGTCAGCGACCGTCGATGCAGGCGACCCGGCCGCCGCTGTAACGGCAAGGGTGAGGGCTTTAGCAAAAAGCCATTACGCCCCTCTCCTTCCCCCCGCTACGCCCCGAGAAAAGCCCCCGACAGAGGATGTGTCGCGGGGCGTACCGCGCGCAGCATCGCCCGACAACAAAAACCAAGTCGGGACCAAAACCATGCACAGACTCGGATTACCGCGCTATCTGTTCACCCTGTTGCTCGGAGGCTTGGCCTGTCCGGCCAACGCCGAGCCCCTCGAACCCGGTCCCGACGAGGCGCTGCTCTACTACCAGCGTGACGACGGTGTCTATGACGGCTGGGGCCTGCATCTGTGGAACACTCCGCAATGCGCCGGCGTACGCGACGGCACCAGTTGGGACCAGCCGCTGGCGCCAGCCGGCGTCGATGCCGAGTACGGCGCCTGGTACAGCATTCCGCTGAGCTTTGACGCCAGTTGCCTGAACCTGATCATGCACAAGGGCGACGACAAGGACCTTGGCGGCGGCGATCTGACCTGGCGCTTCGACGAGCTGGGTCGGCGGGTGTTCAGCTTGAGCGGCAGCGCCCAGTTGTCCGCCACGCCCATAGGCGCCGAGCCGCTGGTTATCGACGGCGCCCGCGCCCACTGGCTCGACCCGCAAACCCTGGTGCTGCATGGCGGCAGCGACGCGGCGCGGCTGGAGCTGCGTTATTCGGCGCAGGCGGACATCGTGATCGATGGCGAGAATCGCAGCGTCAACGGCGGCCAGACCATAGCCCTGCAACCCGGCAGCCTCAGCGATACGCTGAAAGCCCGCTTCCCCCATCTGGCCGAGCAGCCGGCCTACCACCTGGAACCGACCGCCGAAACCCTGCGTTCCGCGCTGAAAAGCCAGTTGCTGCTACTCGCCTACGATGCCGACGACAAGCTGATTGCCGCCACCCAGGTGCAGACGCCCGGCGTGCTGGATGCGCTCTATGCCTACCGCGGCAAGCTCGGTGCTCTGGTCGATGATCAGCGCGTGCGTTTCCGCCTATGGGCGCCCACCGCACAGCGCGTACGCCTGCATGCCTTCGACCGCAACAAACGGCTGCTGCCCGGATTTCCGGCGCAGATGCGCGAACGCCATGGTGTCTGGACGTACAAGGGCTCGAAACAGCTGGATCGTCAGTACTACCAGTACGAAGTGAGCGTCTACCACCCCGTCAGCGGCCGCATCGAAACCAGCCTGACCAGCGACCCCTACGCCCTCAGCCTGTCGCGCAACAGCCAGTACGCCCAGGTGGTCGACCTGGACGCGGCGGACCTCAAGCCCGCCGGCTGGGACGATGTGCAACCGCCGCGCGCGGCCAGGCCTGAAGAGCGGGTGATCTACGAAACCCAGGTACGCGACTTCAGCGCCAGCGACAGCCAGTTGCCCGCCGACTTGCGCGGCAGATACCTGGCCTTCGCCAATCCCCATGGCCAGGGCGTGCAGCACCTGCGCGACCTGCGACGGGCCGGGCTGACCGATGTGCAGCTATTGCCGGTGTTCGATATCGCCACGGTCGACGAAGACCCGCAACAACGGGTCGAGCTGGACGACTCCTTCGCCAAGCTCTGCGCGCTCTCGGCCAGCGCCCGCGACAACTGGGCCGGCTACTGCAACGCCGGCAGCATCCGCGAGGTGCTGCAAGGCTTCGACCCGGCAGACGGCCAAGCCCAGGCGCTGCACAACGAACTGCGCGCATTGGACGCCTTCAACTGGGGTTACGACCCCTTCCATTACACGGTGCCGGAAGGCAGCTACGCCAGCGACGCCGAAGGCGTAGCGCGCATCCGCGAATTCCGCCGCATGGTCCAGGGGCTGGCCAAATTGGGGCTGACCACGGTGATGGATGTGGTCTACAACCACACCCACGCCTCGGGTCTGGGCGCGCAATCGGTGCTCGATAAGCTGGTGCCCGGCTATTACCACAGACGCGACCCGGTCAGCGGCGCGGTGGAGCGCTCGACCTGCTGCGACAACACCGCCTCCGAGCACGCCATGATGGAAAAACTGATGGTCGATTCGCTGCGGGTCTGGGCGCGCGACTACAAGATCGGCGGTTTCCGCTTCGACCTCATGGGTCATCATATGAAGCGCAATCTGCTCAACGCCTATAAGGCGGTGCGCAAGGTCGACCGGGACACCTACTTCTACGGCGAAGGCTGGAACTTCGGCGAAGTGGCCAACGGCGCCCGCGGGTTCAACGCCACCCAGCTGAATATGGCCGGCAGCGGCATCGGCACCTTCAACGACCGCCAGCGCGATGCCGTGCGCGGCGGCGGGCCGTTCGACGGCGGCGACAACCTGCGGCGCAACCAGGGTTTCGCTAATGGCCTCTACGTGCTGCCCAACGAGCTGAACGCCGACAGCGCCGAGGAGCGCGCCAAGGCCCTGAAAGCGGCCGACCTGATCCGCGTCGGCATCGCCGGCGGCCTGCGCGGCTATGCCTTCGAAAGTGCCGACGGCAGCCTCAAGCGCGGTGGCGAGATCGACTACAACGGCCAGCCGGCCGGCTACACTCTCGACCCGCAGGAGACCGTCAACTATGTCTCCAAGCACGACAACCAGACGCTCTGGGATATCAACCAGTACAAGCTGGCCGGCTCCCTCGGCAGCGCCGAACGGGTACGCCTGCAACTGCTCGGCCTGGCCGTGCCGCTGTTCAGCCAGGGCGTGCCCTTTATCCATATGGGCTCGGACATCCTCCGCTCGAAATCCATGGAGCGCGACAGCTACGACTCCGGCGACTGGTTCAACGCGGTGGACTTCGGCTACCAGGACAATAACTGGAACAAGGGCCTGCCACGGGAAGACAAGGACGGCGCCAACTGGTCGCTGATCCGTCAGGTCATCGCCGATGCCAATGCCCGGCCAACACCTGGCGACATACTCGCCGCCAAGCGCCAGTTCCTCGAACTGTTGCAGATCCGCAGCGCCAGCCCACTGTTCCAACTGGCCAGTGCCAAGGAAATCGGCAAGCGCCTGCGCTTCCACAACACCGGGCCCGAGCAGCAAGCCGGGGTGATCGCCTTCAGCCTTGAGGATAGCCGCCAGGCCGGTCGCGACCTCGACCCGAGGCATCAGTCATTGATGGTGATCCTCAACGCCACGCCAAACCCGATCAGCCTGCCCGGCGCCCTGCCCGGCTATCGGTTGCATCCGGTATTGCGTAACTCCAGCGATGCGCGCAACCGTGAGGCGGCAGTGGTGGCCGGCCAGTTCCAGGTACCGGCGCTGACGGTAGCGGTATTCGTCCAGCCCCAGGCACGCTAACGGTAGGTTGCGGTTGAGCGTAGCGAAGCCCAACAAGGAGCGAACGCACTCCCCCTTGAAGCCCGCTTCCATGCCAGGTCGTTGGGCTTCGTCGCTACGCTCCTCAGGCTACGCACCCCGCCACAATCTACCGCGCTACCGACCCGCCCGCGCCAAGGCGGCCCGGATACAATCCGTCGCTACGCATTCGTCAACGGCGGCTGCATTCGTAGGGCGGGTGCAACCCGCCGCTTCGAGAATCTGGCGGGTTGCGCCCGCCCTACATAAGTCATGCATCGCGGCGGAAACAACGCCGCGATCATCAGCGCCAGGTTGTGCCCCACCCGCGCATCCTCGCGTAAACCGACATGCCCGCTCATGCGCGGTACCACAGGCGGAAAAACCCGAAGGCCAGCAGCAAGGCGCTCTGGCCCAGGGCCGCGCACATTTGCAGAAAGGACTGCACCGAGCTGTTCTGCGCCGCATCGGCGACGCCGGTCAGGTCGGCCCAGAAGGCGTCCGGCAACAGCGTCAAACTGAGTTGCGCCAGCGGTTTGCCGGTGGCTATCAAGCCGTCGATCAAATCGAACTGGCCGAAGAACATCAGGCCGATCAGCAGCATCGCCGCGACCACCAGGCCCAGGGCGAAACAGGCGGAAAATTGCAGTAGTGAGCGCATGGTCATTTCTCCAGTAAGAAAGGGCGCGACCCAGGCCGCGCCCGGCTCGATCACAGGTTGGCGGGGCTGGTCGGCGTGTTGCGGCCGACGCTGTACCAGTCGAGTTTGCGGGTCAGCACCATCACGCAGCCGAGCACGCCGAAGACCAGGATCGAACCCATCAGCAAGGCGTAATCCTCGGCGCTGAGCAGGCCGAACAGCAGGCCGTAGAGCGCACCGAGCAAGGCGCCGAAGGCCGCGCCGCGTTGCCAGCTGTGCAACACGTGGCTGACGTAGAAGCCGATCAGCGAAACGCAGGCCAGCGCAGAAAGCGCATAGGCCATGGCGAAGCCCATATGCTCGGACAGCGACAGCAACAGCAGGTAGAACAGCGCCAGCGACATGCCCACCAGGGCGTATTGCACCGGGTGCACGGCCATGCGCTTGAGCACTTCGAAGAGGAAGAACACGGCGAAAGTCAGGCAGACGAACAGCAGCGCGTATTTGATCGCCCGTTCGGTCTTCAGGTACTGGTCCACCGGGTCGACGAAGCTGACGCCGAAGGTGCGCGTCGAAAGGCCGTTGCACTCGCCCTTGTTAACGCAGTCGTGTAGCACCTGCTCCAGGTTGGTGGCGAAGAAGCTGGTCTGCCACTGCGCTTTGAAGCCTTCGGCGCCGACATCGCGGCTGCTCGGCAGGTACTCGCCGACGAAACTCGGGTGCGGCCAATCGGACGTCAACTCGACACGACTGTCGCGGCCCACTGGGATGATGCTCAGTTGCTCGGTGCCTTGCAGTTTGAGGTCGAAGGCGAATTCGAGCGTCTTGCCACCCTGGCTATCCAGCGCCGGCAGCGGCGCATGCACGCCCTCACCGAAAAGCTCCTCGCCGGAGCCCGGCTCGAAGCCCAACTGCGCACCGTTGAAGGTCAGTTGCAGGTCGTTGCTGATGCCGCGGATATCGCTGATGCCCACCGAGAGGAACGGCTTGTCGAAACGGTACAGCCCCAGGTCGTCGCCCAGGCCCAGGCGCGCCGGCAGCTTGAAGGCGCCACTCAGCCGGTTGTCGCTGCGATAGAGCAAGGCCTCGTAGATACCACGGGCGCGCAGTTCGGTGCCGACCTTACCGTTGAGCACGAAACGCTCCGGCAGAAAGTACAGACGCCCGCTCGACTGGCGCTCATGCATATAGCGCTCGCCGGTCTTGCTGTGGGTTTTCCACTCGTGCCAGACCTTGGTGTAGGGCAGCACAAGAATCGGCCCGGTGATCTGTTGGCGATAGCTGGAACTGCGCGCGATGTCCTGCAGCACGCCCTGGCGCAGGTACTGCCGCTCGTTGACCAGGCCATCGATCATCGTCAGGGGGATCATCAGTAACAGGATCAACAGGGCGATTGCGCCCAGCTTGAACGCCAGGATACGGCTCATGGTGCGACTCTCCGGTGCAATTAAGGTAGCCAGAGTGTGCTCAGCCATCTAGGAGGCCGTGTGGAGCGACGGTGGCGATTCTGTGGAAACTGTGTGGTGCTCGCCCACGAGCCCGCTATCCGACCCACGGGTGAGTCGGCGCTTAAGCGCGGAGATGTGAGCGAACGCTCAGAACCGTTGATCGCCTGGTATCGAGCTCGAATTTTTCTGCACTAAAGTACTAACTCACCTGTCACTCACAAGGAGACAGGCGCTCTGCCACTGAAGATTTATCCAATCCGAGAGGGAACGGCAATGAACAACCGTAGATGGATCGGCGTAACGCTTGGCGCGAGCCGCCACAGCCACCTTATCGACAGCGCCGCTGGCGTTGTCCCAGCCAATAGCGACCGACTGCGTCGCCCCTCACCACCGGTCAGCCATTGCCCCCCAAAGGTCGCTGGAACCATTCGTATCCGCTAGCGCCTTATTCGACTGGACCCGCTGACGCGGCCACCCGCATTTACATCGTCCTTAGCGCTTGGCATTGGCGCCGCCGTTGCGTCGTGGCCGAGGCATATCCGGAGCCCCGCATGCCCCAGTAACAGCATGGATCGCACAGGCGCAACCCTCTCGACGATGGCTTTATCGCTCGGCGCGCAACAGCGCTGAAGGTCGACCGCGGATCGAGGCTCCCAGGCATTGCAGCGGCATCCCTCCAGATATTGGAAGGGTCGCTCTATATCGCCATAAATTATTGATTTAATTGGATATTTTTTAAATAAAAACGACAAACGGGCTTGGCTTTTCCGCGCAATATCCTAGGGTTTGGACAGCCGCATCCGGCGGCAGATAACAATCAAGGAGATAGGACATGCAACGAATTCAACGGACGACGTTGGCACTGCAGGTGATGACAGCAGGCCTGGCTCAGGCTCACGCCGCGGAGCAACCCAGCTTCTCCACACAGGCGCTGGCGGCCACCCAGGAACAGGAACCTCTGCGCTACATCATCAAATACAAGGAACTGTCGCCTTCACTGATGAGCAAGGCCGATCAGCCGGCACCGCTCAGCGCCGGCAAGTTCGAGAACAGAGCGGCACAGCGGCTGCTCGACCAAGCCAATGCCAAAGCGCTGATGCACTTGGAAAAACAGGCGGCTAGCGTCGCGCGGCTGACCCCCGCACAGTTGAAGCAACTCAAGGCCAACCCCGCCGTGGCCTATATCGAACTCGACCCGCGCCGTTACCTGATGGCCGAACAAGTGCCCTACGGCATCCCGATGGTGCAGGCCGATCAACTGCCCGACAGCACTATTTCCAATATGAAGGTGTGCATCGTCGACAGCGGCTACGACCTCGGCCACCAGGATCTGCCCTCCGCCGGGATTACCGGCAACGACGGCTACGGCAGCGTCGACAGCGGTAACTGGTACACCGATGGCGACGGCCACGGCACCCATGTCGCCGGCACCATCGCCGCCTTGGGCGGCAACGATCTCGGCGTGGTCGGGGTGAGCCCGTCGGGCAACCTCGGCCTGCATATCGTCAAGGTGTTCAACGACAGCGGTAATTGGGCCTATGGCTCCGATCTGGTGATGGCCATCCAGCAGTGCCGCGACGCGGGCTCCACGGTGATCAGCATGAGCCTGGGCGGTGGCGCTTCGTCGACCACCGAACGCAACGCCATGGATGCGGCCTACCAGAACGGCGTGCTGGTGGTCGCCGCCGCCGGTAACAGCGGCACCAGCAGCCTGTCCTACCCGGCGTCCTACGATTCGGTGGTGTCGGTGGCGGCGGTCGACAGCAACGGCAATCGCGCCTCGTTCTCCCAGTACAACAACCAGGTCGAAGTCTCCGCGCCGGGCGTGGGCGTACGCTCGACCACGCCCGGCAACACCTATGCGAGCTACAACGGCACCTCTATGGCCACTCCGCATGTCTCGGCGGTCTATGCCCTGGTATGGAGCCGGCACCGCCAGTGCACCGCGCAGCAGATCCGCAACGTGGTCAACCTGACCGCGCAGGACCGCGGCACCGGCGGGCGCGATGTCTACTACGGCTACGGCATCGTCAAGGCCAAGCTGGCCAGCGACCTGATCGCCCAGCAGGGTTGCGACGCCAGCGGCGGTGGCGGCGGTAATGCCCAGGAGAAGACCTATAGCAACCTCGCCGCCGCGCGCGGTGCCTGGGTCCATCACAGCGTCGACGTGCCCAGCGGCACCCGACGCCTGGTGGTCAATATCAGCGGCGGCAGCGGCGATGCCGACCTCTATACCCGCCTGGGCAGCCAACCGACCACCAGCCAATGGAATTGCCGCCCCTACAGAAATGGCAACCAGGAAACCTGCACCCACGAAAATCCGGCGGCGGGCACCTGGCATCTCGGCCTGCGCGCCTACTCGGCGTTCTCCGGGGTAACCCTGCACTGGCGTTACGAATAGCCAACCCGGCCCCGGGGCGGGCAAACTGCCCCGGGGCCCGATAGCGACCGCTCAACGCCGAAGCCGGCCCCGCCCATTTCTCGCCAGAGGCCCGCCATGCGTATCGCCGCCGCCCAATCCCTATCCGTTGCCGCCGACCTCGCCGCCAACGTCGACATCCACTGCCGCTTTATCGCTGCGGCCCAGGCGGCCAAGGTCGATATCCTGGTGTTTCCCGAACTGTCGCTGAGCGGTTACGAACTGCCGGCGCTGGGTGACTGCCTGGTGCAAGCACAGGACGCCCTGCTCGATACGATTCGCCAATTGGTCTGCGCCGGATCGATGACCGTGGTACTCGGCGCACCGCTGCCGAGCGACTCGTCGCTGCCTTATATCGGCGCCATCACCCTGTTCGCCGATGGCCGCACCAGCCTGTACTACAAACAGCACCTGGACCCCAGCGAAGTCGCTTTTGCGGCCGAGGGCGAACGTATCGCCGAGCGTCATGAGCTGGCCGGCCAGTCCTTCGTGTTGGCGATCTGCGCCGACACCAGTCACCAACAGCACGCGCAGCGCGCCGCTGCCACCGGTGCCTCGCTATACCTGGCCGGGGTGCTGCTGTCGCAGAAGGGTTATCCAGTGGATGCCGCCAACTTCAGCCGCTATGCCGCCGACTACGGCATGACCACATTGCTGGCCAACCATGGCGGCCCATCCGGCCCCTATATCTCGGCCGGCAGAAGCGCCATCTGGGCGCCCGACGGCACGCTGGTAGTCGAAGCCCCCGGCACCGGCAGTTATCTGGTGATCGCGCAGAAGGATGTGTCCGGATGGCAAGGCGAACTCGTAGCTGTCGATGCCCTATAGGAAAGGGCACCCCCTTTTCAAGGTTCTTCGCGGAATTTCGGGGAAGTGCCGATTGACACCGGACTGGCAATTTTG
>CBIHQF010000104.1:0-9385 GCA_966211665.1 uncultured Pseudomonas sp.
ACGCCGCCCGTAACGCCGCGCCCACACCGTGGTCTACTTGGTCTACTTGGAAAATCCGCCTGAAACGAGGAAACGGCTAATGGTTCTGCGCTCGCAAATTCTCGCCCACAAACTCGAACTGCCCAGCGCAGAGCAAGCCCTGCCGGGCCGCGATACCCCGCTGGCAGTGCCGGACGCCCATTACGTCAACGGCAACCCGCTGCAAGGGCCCTTCCCCGCAGGCCTGCAACAAGCGGTATTCGCCATGGGCTGCTTCTGGGGCGCCGAACGGCGCTTCTGGCAACAGCCGGGCGTCTGGACCACCGCGGTCGGCTACGCCGGCGGCCACACCCCCAACCCCACCTACGAAGAAACCTGCTCCGGCCTCACCGGCCACACCGAAGCCGTGCTGGTGGTCTTCGACCCGAAAATCATCAGCTATGAAGCCTTGCTCAAAGTCTTCTGGGAAGCCCACAACCCGACCCAGGGCATGCGCCAAGGCAACGACATCGGCAGCCAATACCGCTCGGCGATCTACTGCTATAGCCCCGAACAACTCATCGCCGCCCAGGCCAGCCAGGCGCAATTCCAGACCGAACTGGAAAAGGCCGGCTTCGGCCCCATCACCACCGAAATCGCCGAAGCCCCGCCCTTCTACTATGCGGAGGCCTATCACCAGCAGTACCTGGCGAAAAATCCGGGGGGTTATTGTGGGTTGGGCGGGACTGGGGTTTGTTTGCCGGGGTGATGGAGCCGCTCTGGCATGCGTGCAGGGAGACGTACATCACACTTTTAAGCCGCCACAGCTAAGGTGGTTGTCCGCGTGCTAGTCTTCCCAACCCACGGACCTGAACCATCTTAGGATTTGGTACAGCCTCCAGCCGTACCATGCATTACCGATGTTTGACATGCATTTGCACATGGCCGTGTAACTTAAACCTCAAGGAATGACGCATGCAAAGCCTTAAATATTTAGCCATCTCGTTACTTATAACAGCCAGTTCAATTGCCACTGCCGGTAGCCAACTGACACTGACAAGCGAGTCCGGCGATTATATCGGCCAAGGCCAAAACTACACTTACACGGATGCCGACTCGGCATTCAAGTATTCGACCAACTTCGACAATGGCATCACGGTTTCTATCACCAACAACAATACTTGGTGGACACTGGATCTGGCTGCCCCTGGAAATACGCAAATACAACCAGGCGTCTACGAACAGGCTTCGCGCTTCCCCTTCCAACCAGCTGACAAACCGGGCCTGAACTTTAGCGGCAACGGGCGAGGCTGCAATACGCTTACCGGGAAGTTCAAAGTAAGCGAAGTGTCCTATGACACCGATGGGACCTTGACTTCGTTAAGCGCAACATTCGAACAGCATTGCGAAGGTAATGTCGCCGCACTTCACGGCGCAATTAACTACAACTTGGTTCCGCCGATGGGCGTCGATGTCAATGGTGTAAATACACTCAAGGCATCCTGCCAGAACAGAACCACAGGGCAACGGCTGACGTTCAAAACCAACTCGGTCAGCATCGACTGCAAGAAACAAGGTTTGGATGTACGCACCAATGATGAAGTGGTAGTAACCATCTACGGCAAAGCGCAATAACACCCTAGCCAGGCCAGGTTATTGCACTCAGTAACCTGGCTTCTAGTGAGCGCTCAAAGCCGGGCCATTCCCCGGTCACCCCCTCCTCACTCCAGCTTTCAGCCAGCCGGGTGGTGACGGTTGCGGTTTCTCTTTCCGGAACACCAAACAGCCAACTGCCCGACCTTGGCGATATCAAATTGCCTTGATAAAGTGCGCACCACCCGAATGCGCCCTACATGAAATGGAAGACAATGATCATGGATGCCCAGCCCTATCAGGCCCCTCAGGCCGACTTGACCATCGCCAGCGTATTTTGCCGCCAGTGCGGCAGTAAGATAGCCGCCGATGCGAACCAATGCCCGAGCTGTCTGGCCAGCCAAAATCTCAACCCCAAAAGCAAAATCACCGCCGGCGTGTTGGCGCTTTTTCTGGGTGGCCTCGGCATTCACCGTTTCTACCTGGGGCAATGGTGGGGGGTGTTTTATCTGCTGTTTTGGGGAAGCGGAATACCTTCCATTGTTTCCTTGATCGAGAGCATCGTGTTTTTCTGCACCAATGAGAGTAACTGGCAGCGCAAGTACGGCAACGTCAAAAGTGGCTCTAACGCGGTACTGGCGATAGTCTGCGCGTTCATCTTCGTCGCCGTGATTGGCATCCTGGCGGCCATAGCCATTCCCCAGTATCAGCAATACGTCGAACGCGCCAAGCAGGCGCAGCTGCAGCAACATTAAGGACGACGTAGTCATGAGCAATGCGATGGGTATCGCTACGCTCAACCCATCCTACGGGGCCTTTTCCTCGATCAACCAATCCATCCGCCAGCCATCCTGCCCCTGCCGGAGCAGGCTGGTCAGCCATGGCAGTACCTGTTTCAACTCCTCTTCCAGGCCCCATGGTGGGTTGCTGATGACCAGGCCGGAGCCGTTCAAGCGCTGGGCGTCGTCGGCGGATTGTACGTAGAGCTCAATGCGCAGCAATTTGGGCGCGGCGCTTTTTTGCAGGTCGCGGTAGAAGCGTTTGAGCTGGTTCAAATCCTTGATCGGGTACCAGATCGCCACCACGGTCTGGCGCATGCGGCCAATCGCCTCGTTCAGCGCTTGTACGCAGCGTTCCAGTTCGTCGGCTTGCTCGAACGGTGGGTCGATCAACAGCAGCGCGCGCTTCTCGCGGGTCGGTAGCAGGGCGCGGGGGACGTACCAGCCTTCGCCCAGGTGTACCGCTACTCGGCGGTCGCCATGCATATTTTCCTTAAGCAGACGGCCGTCTTCCGGGTGTTTTTCGTTGAGGTGCAGGCGGTCCTGTTCGCGGGTGAGCATGCGCGCCAGCTCGGGAGAGCCGGGGTAATGGCGCAGCACGCCATCGGGGTTCATCGCGCGGATCACTTCCAGGTAATCGAGCAGCGGATCAGGCACGTCTTCGGCTTGCCACAGACGGTCGATGCCTTGCAGCCATTCGCCGGTGCGGCTGGCCTGATCGCCTTGCAGGTCGTAGAGACCGACGCCGGCGTGGCTGTCGAGGTAGGCGAACGGCGCCTCCTTGCGTGACAGCAGGGCGATCAGGCGGCTCAGGACATAGTGTTTCAATACATCGGCGTGGTTGCCGGCGTGGAAGGCGTGGCGGTAGTTCATAGAGGGGCTCCTGTGGCCGCGCAGTTTAACAGGGCGCTGGTAAGGCTACGTACCCGTTAGGTGTTGTATCACCAGGCGCGAACTGCTGGAGAATCCGGGCGGTATTTCGCGACCTGGTGGGCGAGTTTTTGCCATACCCCGCGAACGACCGGTAGGCAGCCCTGCGGGCTGCATTCGCCGCGGGGGCGCGCCTCCTACAAAAGGTTGCCGCGGCGCTTAAGCGACCGATTGCAGCGGCTGGGCGCGTAATAGTTCGAGCAGATGCTCGAGCGCAGGGTGGCTCGGGGCGTCGCGGCGGCGCATCAGCAGGGTTGGCGCCGCGGTCAAGTCGCTGTCGATAACCTTGGCCGCCACCAGGCGACCGCGCGGGTGCAGTTGCAACAGGCTGCGCGGCAGCATGCCGATGCCCATGCCGGCGGCGATACCGCCGAGGATGGCGTCGATGGACCCGTAGCTCTGGCGCGCGCCGATCTGCACGGCATGGCGTTCGCTCCACTGCTCCAGGCGCTCGCGGTAGTGGCAGCCCGCGGGAAAGCCGAGCAGGCTTACCGGCCCTTGCAGCAAAGCTTCGCCGGCCGGGCTGGCCGGTAACACCAGCATCAGTTCTTCGCGCCAGATCACCTCGCCGTGCAACAGGGGGTGTTCGAAGGGGCCTCCGATCAGGGCTGCATCAAGGCGCCCGGCCAGCACCTGCTCGACCAGGTGGCGACTGGTGCCGGTCAGCAGGCTGACGTCGACCCGCGGCGCGTCGCGATGAAAGGCCGCCAGCACCTCGGGCAAGCGCACCGCGGCGGTGGTTTCCATCGAGCCCAGGCGCAGTTCGCCGGCCCAGACGTCCTCCTGCACGCTGCGCCAGGCGGCCTGACACAGCTGCTCCAACTGTTCGGCATAGGTCACCAGGCGTTCGCCCGCCGGGGTCAGGCGCAGACGTTGAGCTTGGCGCTGGAACAATACGGCGCCGAGCTGAGTTTCCAACTGGCGCAACCGGGCCGACACGTTCGAGGGCACGCAGTGCAATTGCTGCGCCGCCGCACTCAGCGAACCGGCGCGGCTGAGGGCGAGAAAATGCCTGAGCAGTTGGGGATTGAGCTTTTCCCAGGGCAACATGGCCCGCCTCCGAATCACTAATAGTGAAAAGCATGCGCAGTATTTTTCACTACCAGTCGAATTGCCACAACCACTAAAGTTCAAAGCCTCACTCAAGGCGTCGCGCCCATGACTGCAGTCCAACCCCGTCATATCTTCCTGGCCCTGTTCGCCGGTGCCAGCGCGCTGGTGGTGGTGCATGGGCTCGGCCGCTTCGCCTTCACCCCGCTGCTGCCGCACCTGATCGACGACGGCTTGCTCAACCTGGAACAGGGCGCGCGCCTGGCGACCTGGAATTACATCGGCTACCTGCTCGGCGCGCTGCTCGCCCTGGCCCTGCATGCGCCGAACAGGATGCGCATCGCCCTGCCCCTGGCGTTGCTGCTGAATGCCGCGCTGACCCTGGCCCAGGGTTTTACCGATGATTACCAGAGTCTGCTCCTGCTGCGCCTGGCCAATGGCATCAGCAACGGCGTGGTGTTCGTCCAGGCGCCGGCGTTGGTGCTGGAATGGCTGGCACAACAGCAACGCACGCGCCTGAGCGGTTTGATCTATCTCGGTTTGGGTGGCGGGCTGTTGCTGTCCAGCGGCGTGGCGGACTGGCCGGCAGACTGGCTCAGCGGTGCGCAGCGCTGGTGGCCGGCCGCAGCCCTGGCCTTGCCGATAGCGCTGTTGAGCGCCTACCTGCTCGGCCAACTCAAGGTACAGCCGCATGCCTTGGCCAGCCGGCCGCCGACCACCAAGCTGTTCGATCGCGCCAGCACGCCGCTGTTTCTCGCCTATGCCGGCGCCGGTCTCGGCTACATTCTGCCGATGACTTTTCTGCCGGCCCTGGCCCGCGAACAACTGCCGGCGGGCGATCCATTACTGAGCGGCGCCTGGCGCTGGACGGCGCTGGCCAGCCTGGCCTCCATCGCTCTGTGGAATCACCTCGGCGCGCGCCTGGGCGACCGCCGTGCGCTGCTCGTCAACTACGCTACCCAGGCGCTCGGCGCGGCGGCGCCGCTGCTATGGCCGGGACAGATCGGCGTATTGCTCTGCGCAGTGCTGGTCGGCGGCAGCTTTATCGGCAGTGTGTTTTTGACTCAGCGTCTGGCGCGCAGCCTGCACCCGCACCAGGGCCCGCGCCTGTCCGCCGCCCTGATCGCGCTGTACGGCGGCAGTCAGTTGCTCGGTCCCTGGCTGGCCGAACAATGGCTGACCCAGGGTGGCAGCCTCGGGCAAAGCTTCGCGCTCGGCGCCGCCGCATTGATCTGGGCCTTGGCCTGGTCCTTTGCGGTTCCCGTTCATCTATCGGAAAGGAGGTAATGAAATGCCCTACGTGAATATCAAGATCACCCGCGAAGGCGCGACCGCCGAGCAGAAGCGTCAGTTGATCGAAGGCGCTACGCAACTGCTGGTCGATGTGCTGGGCAAGAACCCGGCGACCACCGTGGTGGTGATCGATGAGGTGGATACCGACAACTGGGGCATCGGCGGCATTCCGGTAACCGAGCGGCGGCGTAGTGAGGCCAAAGGGTAGGCCTGACTTCGTAGGGTGCGCCGCGTGCTCCGATACAAAAGCCACGCCAATACCGGTGCCAGTGAGAGTGCCTGGTGCGCCCTACCGATTGCGGTGGCTCAAGCAGAGCAACGGCATCGCCAGCAAGCTGGCTCCTACAAGAGATCACTTTGCGCTGAGCAGGTTTTACCGCTTTATCACGCCAATGGATGAAGCTAGGCGTTGATTATTCAGCGGCCTAGACTGGCGCCATTCCATTGGAGGTAGCCCATGTCCGAGTCCCTGCTCAGCTCCCGCAACCTGGCCTTCGAGCTTTACGAAGTGCTCGACGCCGAAGCTCTGACCCAGCGCGAGCGCTTTGCCGAGCACAGCCGCGAGACTTTCGATGCGGCCATAGACACCGCTCGTAGCATCGCAGAGAACCTGTTCGCCCCGCATAACCGTAAGAACGATGAGCACGAGCCCGAGTATGTCGACGGCGCCGCGGTGCTGATCCCCGAGGTCAAACCGGCGGTGGATGCCTTTCTCGAAGCCGGCTTCCTCAATGCCACAAGAGACTTCGAAACTGGCGGTATGCAGTTGCCGAACCTGCTGTCCCAGGCGTGTTTCGCCCACTTCCAGTCTGCCAACGCGGCGACCACCTCCTACCCGTTCCTGACCATGGGTGCGGCCAACCTGATCGAAGCCTTCGGCAGCGAGGAGCACAAGCAGCGCTTTCTGCAGCCGATGATCGAGGGTCGCTTCTTCGGCACCATGGCGTTGACCGAGCCTCATGCCGGCTCATCCCTGTCGGATATCCGCACCCGCGCCGAACCGGCCGGCGACGGCACTTACCGGCTCAAGGGCAACAAGATCTTTATCTCCGGCGGCGACCACCCGTTGAGCGAAAACATCGTGCATATGGTGCTGGCCAAGCTGCCGGACGCGCCGCCCGGAGTGAAGGGCATCTCGCTGTTTATCGTGCCGAAGTTTCTGGTGGGCGATGACGGCTCGCTGGGCAAGCGTAACGATGTGGTGCTGGCCGGGTTGTTCCACAAGATGGGCTGGCGCGGCACTACCTCCACCGCACTTAATTTCGGCGATAACGGCGATTGCGTCGGCTACCTGGTGGGCAAGCCCCACGCAGGCCTGTCCTATATGTTCCAGATGATGAACGAGGCGCGCATCGGCGTCGGCATGGGCGCGGTGATGCTCGGCTATGCCGGCTACCTGTATTCCCTGGACTATGCCCGGAGCCGACCGCAAGGCCGCCAGCCGGACGGCAAGGACCCGACCAGCCCGCAAGTGTCGATCGTCGAGCACGCCGATGTGCGACGCATGCTGCTCACGCAAAAGGCCTATGTCGAAGGCGCTTTCGATCTCGGCCTGTATGCCGCCCGCTTGTTCGATGACACCCAGACCCTGGCGACCGAGGATGAGCGACGCATCGCCCTGGAGCTGTTGGACCTGCTCACCCCCATCGTCAAATCCTGGCCTTCGGAGTTCTGCCTCAAGGCCAACGAGCTGGCGATCCAGATTCTCGGCGGCCACGGCTACACCCGCGATTACCCGGTGGAGCAGTACTACCGCGACAACCGCCTCAACCCGATCCATGAAGGCACCCACGGTATCCAGTCGCTCGATCTGCTCGGGCGCAAGGTGTCGATGAACGGCGGCGCGGCGCTCAAGCAATTGGTCAAGCTGATCCAGGGCACCTGCCAGCAGGCCAGCGCATACCAATCGCTGAACGCCCTGCGCGAGCCGCTGGAACAACTGCTGGCGCGACTGTCGGCGGTGACCCTGGCGCTGCTCGGCGACCTGATGAGCGGCAAGGTCAATCAAGGCCTGGCCAACTCGGCGCTGTACCTGAAAGTCTTCGGCCATATGGTGATCGGCTGGCGCTGGCTGGAACAGGCGATCAAGGCCGAACAGGGGTTGGCGGCCGGCAATCCGGCGGACGTCGACTTCTATAAAGGCAAGCTGCAAGCCGCGCGCTACTTCCTGACCTGGGAAGTGCCGAGCTGTCATCACGACCTGGCGCTTCTCGAAGCCCTCGACGACACCTGCCTGGGGATGCAGGACGCCTGGTTTTAAGGTGCTCAAGGCCAGCGTGGGGTGGACATGGCGAACCTCGGTAGGTTGGCGCTGAGCGCAGCGAAGCCCAACAAAGCAGCTGGGAGATGCCTGCCGCATCGAGGCGTCGAAACGTCGGCGTCCAACCAGCACCGATTGGTGACGCGGAGCGTCACAGGCTGCATTCCCACGCTGGAGCGGGGAAACGATCATCCCCCTGCCCGGCGGCTGCCTCGCTCTGGTAGCCCGGATGCAATCCGGGGGCGGTTTATGCCATGACACCGCTCCCCGGATTGCATCCGGGCTACGCATTGCAGGCCGGGGATTTTTGACAGGGTCGCGAAGGCGCGGGTTAGAATCGACGGCAGGCGCCATGCAGGGCGCCCTTTCGTTTCAGCTCGGAGCCTTCCTTGGACGCCAACACCATCAACAATCTGTTTTTGATCGGTGCATTGCTGGTGGCCATGAGCATCCTGGTCAGCGCCTTCGGGTCGCGCTTCGGCATTCCCATCCTGGTGATTTTCCTCGGCGTCGGCATGCTCGCCGGCACTGACGGTCCCGGTGGCATCGCCTTCGATAATTACCCCTTGGCCTATCTGGTCGGCAACCTGGCACTGGCGATCATTCTGCTCGATGGCGGCATGCGCACCCGGGTGTCGAGCTTCCGCGTGGCGCTCTGGCCCTCGCTATCGCTGGCCACGGTCGGGGTGATGATCACCGCCGGGCTGACCGGTGTGGCGGCGGCCTGGCTGTTCGAGCTGAGCTGGATGGAGGGTCTGCTGATCGGCGCGATCGTCGGCTCCACCGACGCCGCCGCGGTATTCAGCCTGCTCGGTGGGCGCGGCCTCAACGAGCGGGTCAGCGCAACCCTGGAAATCGAGTCCGGCAGCAACGACCCCATGGCGGTGTTCCTCACCGTGACCCTGATCGCCCTGCTCGGCAACGGCCAGCATGGTTTGAGCTGGGAGCTGGTGCTGCAACTGCTGCTGCAGTTCGGCATAGGCGCGCTGTTCGGTCTCGGCGGCGGCTGGCTGCTGCTCAATCTGGTCAACCGCATGGAGTTGGCCAACGGCCTTTATCCGCTGCTGGTGGTCAGTGGCGGCCTGATCATTTTCGCCGTGACCAACGCGGTCGGCGGCAGCGGCATTCTGGCTATCTACCTGTGCGGACTGCTGCTGGGTTACCGGCCGATCCGCTCGCGCCATGGCATTCTGCATATGCTCGACGGCCTGGCCTGGTTAGCGCAGATCGGCATGTTCCTGGTGCTCGGCTTGCTGGTCACGCCCCACGAATTGCTGCCGATCGCCTTGCCGGCGCTGGGCCTGGCGCTGTGGATGATTCTGTTCGCCCGGCCGCTGTCGATCCTGATCGGCCTGCTGCCGTTTCACGCCTTCCATGACCGCGAGCGGCTGTTTATCGCCTGGGTCGGGCTGCGCGGCGCGGTGCCGATCATTCTCGCGGTGTTCCCGCTGATGGCCGGTTTGCCGAATGCCCAGCTGTTTTTCAATGTGGCGTTCTTTATCGTCCTGGTCTCGCTGCTGCT
>CBIHQF010000105.1:0-9341 GCA_966211665.1 uncultured Pseudomonas sp.
TTCGGTGTTCTGGATGGTTCACCTGGAAGCCAAGCGCGCCAACCTGTGCGGCTTGCCGAAGGAGCAATGTCCGAACCCCTGGGCCGCGGTCAAGCAGCGCTGGTATCTGCTGATCCCGCTGTTCGTGCTGATCTACCTGCTGTTCTCCGGGCGCACGCCGCTGTTCTCCGGGATGGTCGGCCTGGCGCTGACCGCCATCGTGATTCTCGGCTCGGCGATCGTCCTGCGGGTGTCGTCCAAGGTCATGCGTTTCGCCTTCTGGATCGCCCTGGGCGTGCTCTGCGCCGGCTTCTTCCAGCTCGGTATCGGCGTGGTGTTCGGCGTGGTGGCGTTGCTGGTGGCGGTGTGCTGGATCATCAAGGGCGGCCGCGACACCCTGACCATCTGCCTGCATGCGCTGGTCGAAGGTGCGCGCCACGCGGTGCCGGTGGGCATCGCCTGCGCCCTGGTCGGGGTGATCATCGGCGTGGTCTCGCTGACTGGCGTGGCATCGACCTTTGCCGGCTATATCCTGGCCATCGGACAGGACAACCTGTTCCTTTCTCTGATCCTCACCATGCTCACCTGCCTGGTGCTGGGCATGGGCATCCCGACCATTCCCAACTACATCATCACCAGCTCGATTGCCGCGCCGGCGTTGCTGGAGCTGGGCGTGCCGTTGATCGTCTCGCATATGTTCGTGTTCTATTTCGGCATCATGGCCGACCTCACGCCGCCGGTGGCGCTGGCCTGCTTCGCCGCCGCGCCGATCGCCAAGGAAAGTGGTTTGAAGATCAGCCTGTGGGCCATCCGCATCGCGGTGGCCGGGTTTATCGTGCCCTTTATGGCGGTGTACGAGCCGGCGTTGATGTTGCAGGGCGACAGCCTGCTGGCGACCTTCTATGTGGTGGGCAAGGCGGCATTGGCGATTCGCGATTGGGGCGCGAACTTGCCCGGCTTCCTGCAAGCCAAGATGGCCTGGTGGGAGCGCGCGCTCGGGCTCGCCGCCGGTGCCAGCCTGATTCTGTCCACGCCGATGAGCGATGAGATCGGCTTCGCCCTGGCGGCGATCTTTATCGCCCAGCACTTCTGGCGCGCTCGTCGCGGCCAGTTGGCAACCGCGTGATAGGCCTGTGCCTGGGGTTGGCCGGGGCGGTGTGGGCAGAAGTGCCCGTGCCGGCCTTCACCCTGGCCTGGACCCACACGATCGAGAAAATCCGCTGGGAAGAGGATTACCGCGTCACGCCCGAGGGTTTGCTGCTCGGCGAGGCGCGGGTCAAGGGTTCAGGCGCCGGGATGGAAATCCCGGACGGCGCCGAACTGCGTGAGGGCAGCTGGCATTACCGCCGCCAGCTAGCGCCCTTGCAACCGCTGCGCGTGGGGCGAACCCCCGAGGCAGGGGATTACCAAGTCTGTTTCGACCAAGGCTGCCATCCGCTCAGCGAATGGCTGGGCCCGCCACAAGCGAGCCAGCCGGCGTTGGAACTCTGGAGCTGTGAGTTGGGCTCCCCGGCATCCTCCGTGGAGGTCGGCGAGGGCGACGGTTAAGGCCGCGTCCGCTCCCAGGGCCACAAGCCTTGGCCGTTGTAAGCTGGTGTAAAAGAGGGGAGCCCCCAGTTGCCCGTGCCGTTGGGGGTTCTGTTCCGGTAACGTGAAAGTCGCGCAGCGACGTCATCCTCAAGCCCTTCTCCCTCGGGGAATCAGGTGGCGTGCAGCGCCTCGAGGCATGGAATTATCGAGGGTCGGCAATACATGAGTGGCAGCTATACCACCTACTACCTGGATATGTTGTATCCGGAGCAAGTTCGCGCCAAGTCGTTGCCCGACGACTTGCTAATTCTCGAGTGCGAGATCAAGCAATTTCAGCTCAACCGCTTTCTCTACCAACTGGTCGGTAGTCCCTGGCAGTGGACCGACAAACTGAGTTGGACCGACCAGCAATGGCAGGCCCTGGTCGAGTCCGACAACCACCGCACCTGGGTGGCCTGGCATAAGGGTGCGATTGTCGGTTACTACGAGCTGCTCAGGGATGACCAGGGGGCGGTGGAGATTCTCTATTTCGGTCTGGTGGAGTCCTTCTTCGGCCGCGGCTTCGGCGGTCTGTTGCTGAGCCATGCGCTGCAATCGGCCTGGGCTTGGCCGGGCACCCGGCGTGTCTGGGTGCATACCTGCAGCCTCGACCATCCCAGCGCCCTGGCCAACTATCAGGCGCGCGGCATGCAGATCTACTGCGAGGAAGTGACCCCCATAGGATAGGGCTAGGTGTCCGCACCCTGTTGCGCTCAGGTGTAGGGGCTGGCTTCGTAGGGTGCGCCGTGCGCACCAATATCGACCGGTGCCGTCACAGACGCCCTGGTGCGCGCGGCGCACCCTACCGATTGCGGCCGCTGCAAGCCGTGTCGTGCTTCCCAGGTGACCCATGCAACCCGTAATGGGTACATAGCCTATATTTAACCCGCGTCACCCGCGCTATCGGCGGTTGCGGGAATTCAACTGGAAGCGGTTCGCAGACCGCCCCGGGTGTGAAGCGCCAGCCACCCCACCGCCGCGCTGCAGGGGCAACGCCTGCAGGTGGACGACACCTCGCCGGATGACAAAGAACTTCAACAGGATCACCTGGCGCGCGCCGGTCAGAGCGGGCGAAGGTCGTCTCGCTGTCGATCGCAGGAGCACCCGGCGCGAATGCAGTCTTGCTTCAACTCGACACGGCCCGAGCCCAGGGCACGTGGATGACGTTTCTGAATTGCTGCGCGGCGGTTCTGATACCGGTCGGACGGCGCTCCGGTTGTTACCCTTTTCAATTAGAGCGGAATTGGCCCGGTTATCCATCTGTGGGCATATCCGCCGTTTGCCCGCCAGGGCAGTCAACCGAAGCAAGGAGTACCGCAGATGGCTAACTATCCACCCAAGGGCACAACCACGCCCGACAGCATCCCGGCCCCGAGTGGGGCGAGCAACCTGATCGACACCGACTATGTCATCGGTCAGGACAATATCAAGGGCAAGTTTCTGGATATCCACGGCAAGGTTTTCAGCATTTCCGCGCTGGCCATCGTGCTGTTCGTGGTTCTGACCCTGGCCCTGCGTAGCGAGGTGGAGCCACTGTTCACCGCCATTCGCGGTTGGTTGACCAGCAACCTGGCGTGGTTCTTCCTCGGCTCGGCGAACATCTTCGTGTTGTTGTGCCTGGGGCTGATCGTCTCGCCCCTGGGTAAGGTGCGCCTGGGTGGCAAGGAAGCGGTGGCGGATTACTCCTATATCGGCTGGTTCTCCATGCTGTTCGCCGCCGGCATGGGCATCGGCCTGATGTTCTACGGGGTGGCCGAACCTATGTCGCATTTCTCCTCTGCGATGGGCGGTACCAGCGTCGAGAATGGCGTGCGTACCGACTGGGCGCCGCTGGGCGCCGCGGCCGGCGATGCCCAGGCGGCCGCCGGCCTGAGCATGGCCGCCACCATCTTCCACTGGGGCCTGCACCCCTGGGCGATCTACGCCATAGTCGCGTTGGCCCTGGCGCTGTTCTCGTTCAACAAAGGCCTGCCGATGAGCATCCGCTCGATCTTCTACCCGCTGCTCGGCGAGCGGGTCTGGGGTTGGCCGGGGCATGTGATCGATATCCTTGCGGTGCTCGCCACCCTGTTCGGCCTGGCCACCTCCTTGGGCCTGGGCGCGCAGCAGGCGGCCGCCGGCCTCGACTACCTGTTCGGCATCGGCGCTACCGACACCAGCAAGGTGCTGCTGGTCATCGGTATCACCATCATCGCCCTGATGTCGGTGCTGGCCGGCCTGGACAAGGGGGTCAAGCGCCTGTCGGAAATCAACATGGTGTTGGCGATCCTGTTACTGCTGTTCATCATCGTGGTGGGGCCGACCCTGGCGATCCTCACAGGCTTCTTCAGCAACCTGGGTAGTTACCTGGTCAACTTGCCGGCCTTGTCCAACCCGTTCGGCCGTGCCGACGCCAACTTCAGCCAGGGCTGGACCGCGTTCTACTGGGCCTGGTGGATCAGCTGGTCGCCCTTCGTCGGCATGTTCATCGCCCGGGTCAGCCGCGGCCGCACCGTGCGCGAGTTTCTGGTCGCCGTGCTGCTGGTGCCGTCCTTGGTTTCGGTGTTGTGGATGACCGCATTCGGCGGTACCGCCCTGGGCCAGTTCATCGGCGATGGTTTCACCGGGGTGCAGGATGCGGCGCTGGAGCTGAAGCTGTTCGTCATGCTTGGCGAGTTGCCTCTGACGCAGATCAGTTCGTTTATCGGCATCATCCTGGTGGTGGTGTTCTTCGTCACCTCCTCGGACTCCGGCTCGCTGGTGATCGACACCATCACCGCCGGTGGCAAGGTCAACGCGCCTATCCCGCAACGGGCATTCTGGGCGATCCTGCAGGGCGTGGTGGCAATCGCCCTGCTGCTCGGCGGCGGGCTGGTGGCCCTGCAAGCCATGGCGGTCTCCACCGGCTTGCCGTTCACCATCGTTCTGCTGGTGGGCTGCGTGGCTATCGTCAAGGGTTTGATGAGCGAGCCACGCTGACTGCTGCTACTGGGTAGGCAATACAAGAACGCGCCTTCGGGCGCGTTTTTTGTGGGCGCTGCATTTTAGTTGTGGGTGGATGACGCTTTTTCATCCACCATCGTCGTTGGTGGATGGGTAAAGCGTCATCCACCCTACGATGCCGCAAACCTTGCACATATATAGGGTTTGCGCCTCAATTCCACAAATCGCCGACCGCCGTGCTCGGCGGGTAGTGCGTGGCGGTCTGCGCTTGCAGCAACTCCGCGGTCGCCAGGGCGTCGGTCAGGGCATGGTGCGCTTGGTACAGCGGCAGGCCATAGCGCAGGCGGCTGTCGGCCAGGCGGATCGATACCGACGGCTTGCCGAGCAGTTGGCGTAGCCAGCCGGGCTGGCGCTTTCGCGGATGCAGCCGGGCTTCCAGTTGCATGGTGTCGATCACCGGGAATTGCAGCCCTTCGCCGAGCAGTCGACGCATGGCCTGGTCGAGAAAACCGCGCTCGATAGGGCGGTAGTGCACCACCATGATCTTCCCGGCCATGGCCGTCAGCAGTTGCTCGAGCACGGTGTCCAGACCCGGTGCGCTTTGGATATCCGAGTGGGTGATGTGGTGGAAGGTGACCGATCGGCTGCTCAGTTCGCCCACCGGCTTGACCACCCAGTAGCGGGCTTCGCGGCAGCGAATGCGGCGCAGATCGAAGGGCACCAGGCCGAGGCTGACGATCGAGTCGCGGCGGCTGTCCAGACCGGTGGTCTCGACATCCAGGGCCAGCAGCGGTGCCTGCTCCAGGGGTGTATCGGCGCTTACCATGCCGGCCTGGTAGAAGCGCGCCAGACGCGGGTCGCGGGTCGTTTGCGCCAACTCGGCGAACAGCGCGGGCCAGTCGGGCGGCGCTCCGGTGCTGTGGCGTTTCATAGCGGCCGATTTTGCAACTGACCGGGGTAGCGGAAGCGCAGAAATTTCTGCGCATTGCTGAGCACCTGGAAGGACGACTTGAGGTTATGCCGGTCGCTGGCGGAAACCTTTTCCGGTTCGATGTAATTGTCCGGCTCGCGGCCTTCCTGCATGTCCATGGCCTGATGGCGGATGCGCACGATGGAGAGGAACTCCAGGGCGTAGCGCAGCTGGGTGATGGCTTCCTCGGTGAGCAGCTTGGTGGCGGCGATGGCGTCCAGGCGCTCCAGCGAGTTCTGCGCCTTGGAGCCGGCCGCCAGGGCGTGCACCCTGATCAGGTCGGTCAGCGGCGCGGTGCCGCGGCCCTTGAGGTTGATGGTGTTGTTCTGCTGACCGTCCTTCTCCATCACGAAGGTGCGGAAGAAGCCCAGCGGCGGAGTACGGTTGATCGCGTTACGCGCCAGGCTGGCGAGAAACAGCGGGCTCTGGCTGGCCTTCTGCGCCACCAGTTCCTTGAGGTTCTCGACCAACTCGGCCTCGCCGTAGACGCTGTCCAAGTCGAAGAAAATGCAACTGTTGAGCAGGGTTTCCGGATTGGGCCGCTCGATCCACTCGGTGAAATAGCCGCGCCAAACCCGTAGCGGTTGGCGCCATTTGGGGTTGCTGGCCATGATCCCGCCCTTGCAGTAGGTGAAACCGCAGGCCGCCAGGCCATCGCTGACGAAGGTCGCCAGCTGCAGAAAATAGTCGTCATGGACCCGCGGATCAAAGCGGTTGTCGAGTACCAGGGCGTTGTCCTGGTCGGTGACGATCAGTTGTTCGTCGCGCGCCATCGAACCCAGGACCATGAAGCAGTAGGGCACCGGCGGCGGTCCGAGCTTTTCCTCGGCCAGCTCCAGCAGGCGCTGGGTCAGGCTGCGGCCGATGCCGGACATGGCGCTACCGATCATGTGCGCGGTGGCCTGCTCGTTGACCAGGCGCAGGAAGGTGGCGCGCAGATCCGGCACCAGGGCCTGCAACTCCGCCACCGACTGCCGGTTGAAAATGCTGTTGACCAAGTACAGGCTGCTCTGCGACTCGTACTTGATGATATCCGACAGATTGATCACCCCGATCGGCCGCTGACGGTGCACCACCGGCAGGTGGTGGATGTTGTGCCGGAGCATGCACAGCATGGCCTCGAACACCGAGTCGTCGGCCTGGATGGTGATCGGGTTGGGCGACATGATCTGCTCGACCGGGGTGTCCAGGGCCAGGCCCTCGGCCAGCACCCGGGTGCGCAGATCGCGATCGGTGGTGATCCCGGCCATCGCCTGGCCATGGCCGGCGGCGCCGAGGATCACCAGGGAAGACACGCCGTGCTCGGTCATCACCCGCGCCGCGTCCTGCACCGAGGTACCCAGCGGCACGCTGACGGTGCGCCGGGTGACCAGCTTGCGCACCTCGATCTTCATCAGTTCGCTGGCATTGCCCTGGGATTGTTCCATCGACTTCAGCCGCGACTGGCCCTCGGCCTCGACGAAGTCGGCAAAGGCCTCATAGGTCTCGCACAGCTGCTCGAACAGCTGGCCGGGGATGAAATAGATCAGGCTGTCCTCGATCGCCCGCGCCGGCAGGCGGACCTTCTTGCCGCGCAGCAAGCCGAACTGGCCGAACACCTCGCCCTCGGCCAGGCGGTTGTACAGCTCGCCGTTGCGCCGGTAGATCTCCACCGCGCCGCTACGGATGTAGTGCAGGTCCTGGATAGGGGCGCCGTAATCGAGGATGTCGCTGCCGGCCTTGAAGTAGCCGACCTCGACCTGTTGGGCGATCTGCTCGAGGAGCTCGTTCGGCAGTCCGTCGAAAGGGGCGAAGCGACTCAGATGGTCGCGTATTTCGATCAGCTCGACCTGCATGCGGAAGTCCTGGCGGGCGCGTATGGCACGCATTGAACCATAGGCCCGGCAGTGCGGGCAGTCGCAGCGTCCGCGGTGCTGCTGCGCCGGTCGTTGCCAGGCAGCTGCGTGTCGGTTGCAGGCAACGAATGCGCTCGGCCTGGGCTTGGTCGGGCATCGCGCGGCATGCAGTTCTACACCTGTAGGATGGGTCAGGCGCGGACAGGTGTTTGGCGTAATGCCGCGGAGCTTGGCGCGCCGTAATCCATCATCCGTATTACGCGGTATCGAGTGATGCGAACCGACCCAGCATTCAACCTGGCTCTAGCAGGTAGTTTTCCAACAGCCTGCTAGGTGCCCGTCGGTTTTCGACTCGTAGCCGATGGACCGGCCTATGCTTGCAGGGTCGACCATTTATCCGGAGCCGTGCCATGCGCCTATCACTATTCAACAGCCTGCTCTTCGCTCTCTGTCTGATGCCATTAGCCAGCAGCGCCATGGAGATTCAGCCCGGATTGTGGGAAATCAGTTCGAGCAATATGCAAGTCGACGGCAAGGCCCTGCCGGGGGTGGAGCAAATGCTCGAGCAGCTGAAGAACCTGCCGCCCGAACAGCGTCAGATGATGGAGCGGATGATGGCCGAGCAGGGCGTGCAACTGGGCGACAAGGGTGTGCGCGTGTGCATGAGCGAGGCGCAGATCAAAGCCCGGGAGATTCCCCTGCAGGACCCCAAGTCGGGCTGTACCCATGAAGTCACCGAACGTAGCGCCGAGCTGTGGAAATTCCGCTTCAGTTGCCCGAACGGCCAGGGCGAGGGCGAGACGCGCTTTCTCAGCGACAAGGAATTCACCTCCCGGGTGCGCGGCACCTACGGCGGCCAGAGCAGCAGCATGCAAAGCCACGCGCGCTGGGTCGCGGCCGATTGCGGCAATCTGCAAGCGCGTTGATCGGCGCGCGCCTAATCGATCGCGTATTTATCCTTGAGGCGGCGCAGCAGCGCCGGGTACTTGCGTAAAAAGGCGTCGAACTCGGCGATCACCTCGGGATACTGCAGGCTGGAGAGGAAATAATGGCCCTCGATATGCGGCAGGCCGGGGTCGAAAACCAATGCATCGGCGGGCAATCGATCGGCCATGAGGGCGCGGCGCGCGACTTGCGGGTTGAGGTAAATCGCATCGACCCGGCCGTTGATCGCCATCTGCAGCAGCGATGAGACATGGTTGCTCAGGCTCATCGACATCTGGCCGCTTTCGATCTGCGGCAGATAAGGCCAGGGCGTGAAGCCGCGCTGGGTGCCGAGCACCCGGATGCGCCGCAGGCCCTTGCCGAGGTGTTCGGGGAGCACCAGGACGCCATCGGTATAGGCCGCCGCCGCTTGGCTGTAATAAATCCGATGGCCCTGCTTCAGGTCGGCGTTCCACTGCGGGTCGTCGGGGAATTTGAAATCCACCTTGGCGGCGAGAAAGTCGTTGAGCAAACGCCTGACCGGCAGCGGCACATAGTGGAAACGGTGGCCCTGATCGACGGCGAACGCGTCCAGCAGTTCGCGGGCATAACCCTGGTACTCGCCGTCCTGCACCGAAGAGAAGGGTTGATAGGACTGCAGTTCGACGCCGATGCGAAAATCCGCGGCGCCGACCGTGCCGGCGCCCAACAGACTGCAAAGAAGGATCAGCGGCGACAGGATGTTCATGGGCGAGGTCTCGTCAGACCGGGCGAAATGAGAAGCCCGGCGCAACAACTACCATAGCCCGCCGATAACCGGAAGTCGCCGCCTCGCGCGAGCGCGCTAGCGTTTTAGAAGAACGTCAGCGCCTGGCCCTGGCGGTCGAAAGCCAGGAAATTGCCGATATTGCCGGCCTCGATCGCCCCGACCATCATCTTCAGCGGCTGCTCGGCCTCGTCGCTGCTCGGCGCTATGCCCGCGCGGCCCGCGAGCCCGGCGCTGAGCACCAGGTCCCAGGCCACGCCGGTGCGGCTCGACTCCGCCACCAGGCCGGCGAAATCGCTCAGTTCCTCAGGCAGCTTGTCGACGCACAGCACCGGCCGCAGCGAACCGCCCTGTTTCTCGGCATGCCGTTGGCGCT
>CBIHQF010000106.1:0-9118 GCA_966211665.1 uncultured Pseudomonas sp.
GGGACTATCGCCTCCTGAGAGGCTGTAGTCGAGATACAAGGGTGGGTTAGTGGCGCGGAACCGGGATGGCGAAGCAACTGCAATATCTGTGCGCCACGTAACCCACCAAGCGGTCTTAGGCCTGGCCCCGCTGAGTTTAAGACGGTCTGGATCCGTAGGGTGCGCCATGCGCACCAGTGATTCGTCGCCTGCGGTGGTGCGCACGGCCTAGGCGGCCCCGCGTCACCCTACGCGTTGCCGGCTATGCGAGAAAGGCTCAGGCCTTAATCGCCCATGCAACACATTATTGGGACAGCGCTTTTTTCAACGGCCTGTTAATGACGGAAATGCGCCGGCGCCTGCTTGGCCACAGTGACATCCAAAGCGATCGAATCGCCGTCGTCGAAGTGCAGTGTCATGGGGAATCGATCGCCGACCTCGAGCGCCTGCTTGAGGCCGATCAGCATCAAATGCGGGCCGCCGGGGGCGAATATCAGATCGTCCTCCGGCGAGACCGACATGCTCTCGACGGGCCGGGTGGTATCCGGGCTCAAATCGGCCACCGCCGCATGCAATTCGACCTTATCGGCCACCGGCGATGACGCGCCCTGCAACACCCGCTCCCGATCGCCGCGGTTGTTGAGCACCAGAAAAACCATGCCGAACGGCGCGTCGGCGGTGACGGGAAATGCCCAACCCGCGCGGGCGGACAGCCCGGTCGCCTCGCGTTCGTCGCCCGCCGAAGCGGCGAAGGCGAGCGACGCCAGGAGAACCATCATGCACAGGCTGGGCGGGCTAAGGCGAACCATGGGGTTTCCTCCGTATCGACAGACATGCTTATCGATTCGAACAGGAAGCCGGCTCGCAGGTTCAGCCTTTTACCGGGGGCATGCCCAGAACATGGGGGCTGCCGTTCAATCGTCGCGGGTCAACACTTCGAGCAATTCCACCTCGAAGATCAGGTTGGAATTGGGCTTGATATAGGCGCCGAACTCGCTATTGCCATAGCCCAAATGGGCGGGCACGTAGAGTTTGCGTTTACCGCCGACGCGCATGCCCATCATGCCCAGGTCCCAGCCCTTGATCACCCGCCCGGTGCCGATCACGCACTGGAAGGGCTTGCCGCGGTCGTAGGAGGAATCGAACTTGCTGCCGTCTTCCAGATAGCCGTTGTATTGGGTGGTGATCAGGGCGCCCTTGACCACTTCCTTACCGTCGCCCAGTTGGATGTCTTCGATTTTCAGTTCGCCGATCATCTCGCGTTCTCTTATTGGCCAAGCCGTTCTTGAAGGAGGTTGTCAGCGCCGGCACGCGGCGCTAAAGGACAGACTGCGCACCCGTGCGGCGAGTCACTCGGACTCTGGTTCCAATATAGCCAACAGGGCCGCCAGCCCTTCTTCAAGTTGCGCCAGGGTGGCGGCCGGCAATGGCGCGAGAATGCGCGCCTCGTTTGCCACATGGGCGGTCACCGCGCGGTCGATCAGTTCGAGGCCCGCGTCGGTCAATTGCACCAGCATGCTGCGGGCATCGCTGGGGTTGGGCTTGCGACTGACCCAGCCGGCGGCTTCCAGCTGTTGCAGCTGACGGGTCATGGTGCCGGAGGTGATCATCAACGCCGAAAACAGCGCGGTGGGCGCCAGGCAATAGGGCGCGCCGGAGCGGCGCAGGCTGGCCAATACGTCGAATTCCCAGGAGCTCAAGCCGAAAGCGGCGAACACCTGTTCCAACTCGCGACGCAGCAGGGCCGCGCAGCGGCCGACACGACCGATCACCGCCATGGGGCTGGCGTCCAGGTCCGGGCGCTCTCTGCCCACTGCTGCAGGATGGTATCGACGGCGTCGCTGGGGCGTGCTTGGGACATGAGTGCTCCTCGAATATTTATCTTGAATTCAAGACATATTGGCTCTAGGCTTTATTTATCTTGAATGCGAGATAATTTACATGAACAACACACTGCTGCGCACGCCCTGGTTGAACATTCTGATAACCGCCCTGGCGCCACTGATCTGGGGCTCCACTTATATAGTCACCACCGAGCTGCTGCCGCCGGACCGGCCCTTTATCGCCGCCATGCTGCGAGTGCTGCCGGCCGGCCTGCTGCTGGTGCTGCTCTGCCGGCAACTGCCGGCGCGCGTCCATTGGGGTCGGCTGCTGGTGTTGGCGGCGTTGAACATCGGTTGTTTTCAGGCCCTGTTGTTCGTCGCCGCCTATCGTCTGCCCGGCGGCCTGGCCGCGGTGGTGGGAGCGATCCAGCCGCTGCTGCTGATGGGCCTGCTGTGGTCGCTGGAGGGGCAACGCCCGGCGCAGTTGGCCATGGGCGCCAGCATAATGGGCATAGCCGGCATGGCCGCCCTGTTGCTGTCGCCGGACGCCAGTTGGGATGCCATGGGGATCGCCGCAGCCTTTGTCGGCATGGCCTGCATGGCACTGGGCACCTATTTGAGCCGGCGCTGGCAGACCGGGCTGGGGCTGCTGGCCTTTACCGGCGGGCAGTTGCTGCTGGGCGGTTTGATGTTGCTGCCTTTGGCGCTGTTGGTCGATCCGCCCTTGCCCAGCCTGAGTCTCAGCCAGGGTCTGGCCTACGCTTACCTGTCGCTGTTCGGTGCGCTGCTGGCGTATGTCCTGTGGTTTCGCGGCATTGCCCGGCTGTCGCCGGTGGCGGTGTCATCCCTGAGTCTGCTCAGCCCGGTGATCGCCGTGCTGATGGGCTGGGCCCTGCTCGACGAACGCATCACCGGCGTGGCCCTGATCGGCCTGCTGACGGTGCTGGGCAGCATCCTCCTGGTGCAATGGGCAACCAGCTCGCCAGCGCCCGCCCGCAGTCGCACCGAGGATTGCCTGCCACGCTGAGCCGCCAGCATTGGCAACCAGTCAGCAACACCACCCCTGGCTTGAAGCAGCACCGTGCTGCTTCAAGCCGAATCTGCTAGAAGCGCAGATTGACACCGGTATAAAACGAACGCCCCATCCCCGGCACCGCCGTGCCCCAGGCAGGGCCCGTGGTCATCGACATGGTCCGGCCCTGGGCGGTGTAGGCGCCGCCGGTGGGCAGGTAGTAGAACTTGTCCGCCAGGTTCTCCACGCCGAAATCGACCCGCAGCTTGTCCCAGCTGTGGCTCATGCGCAGGTTGAACAGGGTGTAACCCGCTGTGCGGATTTCATTGCGTACATCCGAGCCCTCGTTCTTCGCTTGCACGCTGACCATTTCCAGGCTGTTGCTCCAGCCACCGTATTGCTGGGCCAGAGTCAGCGTGGTGTTGAGCGGCATGCTGTTGTACAGCGCATCGCCGGTTTCGCGGTTTTTCCCGTTGCTGTAATTGACCACAGCTTGCAGGCCCCATTGGCCAAGGTCATTGCGCGCCAGTGGCATGTTCCCGGCGATATCCACACCGTAGATACGCGCCGATTGATTGGCGTATTGCAGCACATTGAAGGCATCGGTTTCGAAGGCCGTGCCCGGGTGCTTGACCGCGTCTATGTAGTTATTGATGTGGGTATAGAACGGCGTGACCTTGAGTTCGTGGCTACGGTCCGCGCTGTGCCAGTCAAAGGTCACCGAGGCGATATGCGCCGCTTCCGACTCGAGATCGACATTGCCGATATAGCCATTGCCGTCGCCGACGAAGTTGTTCATGGTCGCGGCCATGGCCCAGCTCGACCAGGTGTAGCGCTCGTACAGATTGGGCGAGCGAACCTTGCGCGCCACGCCGAACTCGATATCCAGTTTGGCGTCGTGGTTGTAGCGCGCCAGCGCGGTGAAATCCCAGTTGCCGTCGCTCTGGCTGCGGTCGCTGGCATTGAAGGCGGCCGCCTCGGCGATCTGGTTGCCCTGGGTGCCACCGTAGCCACTCACGGCAGCGGCGTCGCTGGCGACATGCTCGTAGCGCAAGCCGACCAGGGTCAGCCAGGCCGGGTTGAGCTGCCGCTCCCATTCGCCGAACAGTCCGATGCGATCACGCTGGCCATCCTTGATGTTGTCGAAGGTGCCCGGCCACATGCTGCCACCGGAGGCCAGCCAGTAGTCGTCGAGGCGATAGCGCTGGTACTCGCCGCCCACCCGCAGCAGATCGTCGGCACTCAGTTCAATATCGGCCTTGAGGCTGGCGCCCAGGGTCTTGCCCTGGCTTGCCATCGGCATACCGCCGGCGCAGGTGCTGCCGATCGGGCCACAGGCCTTGCCATCGATGGTACCGGGCACATTGGACTGCATGCCGTACCAGAAGCGCTTGTCCGGACCGAAGTCCATCTCGTGCTCGACCTTCTCGTGGTAAACCCGGCTCTCCAGGCTGCCCCAGTCGAACTGGGCGAGATGGCGCAGGTTGACGCGCTGCTGGCTGTTGTCGGTCATATCCATGCGCTGGTTGGGGAACAACTCCTGCGGCACCTGCTGATAACCCAGGCGCAACTCAAGCAAATCCTCGCCCAGCTTGTAGGCCATGCTCAGCTCATGGTCGCGCCGCTCATAGGCCGTGGAAGCCACTTCATCCAGCGCCGCACCTTCACCCGCCCGCCCGGTGGCGCGGCTGTCCTTGAACGAGCTGCCGGCCATGTAGTTGTTGGTCTTGCTGTAACTGCCGGCATAGCGGATCTGAAACAGCTCGCTGGCATGCACGGCGGAGAAATTGCCACCGCGAGCATCGTTATTGCTGCGTAAGAACGCGCCGATCTCGCCCTGATCGATGCTCGGCGCACCCGCCGCGGCGAACTCGGGCGCGGCGCTGTCGGCGACGATGGTGCCGCCGATACTGTCGCCACCGACGCTGACCGGCGTGATGCCGGCGAACACCTGGAACTTGCCCAGGCTGCTCGGCGCCATGTAGGACAGCGCCGGGTTCATGTGGTTGGGGCAGGATGCGATCAGATCCATGCCATCGACCTTGATCCGCAGACGATCATCAGCCAGACCGCGAATGGCCGGCAGGCTGGAGATGCCGCCGGCTCCGTTGAGGCTGACGCCCGGCACGCCGCGCAGCAGGGTCGAGGTATCCGAGGTAGCTGGAATCAGACCACGAATCTGTTCGGCACTGGGTAGTTCGGCAGGCGCTACCAGTGCCTGGCCTTCAACCCGCATCGGCGGTAGTTCGAGAGGTATCGCGGAGGCGGAATCCTGGGCCGCTTCGACAGCCAGCGCCAGTGGGCACAATAGGGTCACAACAGCCAGGCAACGGGGGTAATACGAGGGGTAACGGAGAGGCATTGGCATCATCCAGACAGGCAGGCGTATAAGCCGGCGGCTGCGCCAGGCAAGGGCACAGTCACGCCGAATCACAGAGCGATACAGAAGCCGCGCGCTAGCAGGCTGTTGAAAACGTAAGCGAGGCAGGCAAGACAAGGCAAAAACAGGCGAGGAAGCGGACTGGGCTCGCACGCGAGTTTACGTGTTGTAAATGAGCATTACTCGCTTCGCTCGCCCTACGGGCCGCGCTGAAGCGCGTTAGCCGCAAGCGGCTTGCCGAGCCTGTTTTTAACGCAGTATTGCCAACGCAGGTAGTTTCTCAACGGCCTGCTAAGGCGCGGCGGATCAGGCTTGACGGGGTGGCGCGCGGGGCTGCGCAGCGGGAAAGACACCCGCAGGAGGCAGAACCGGAACAGCAGGGAAGCGAACGAGAGGATGGCCCGCGTCGAGGGGCGGTAGCGCCAAGCCCATATTGGCCAGCGCCGGCGAAGACAGCAGCAACGTACAGTAGCCGCACTTGGCCCAATCGCTGGAATGGGATTGTGGCTGCGGCGCCTTATGCTCGCTGGAGCAGGCCAGCTGGTCGAGCCACTGCAACTCGGTTGCAGGTCGCGCCAGCCCCTGCCCCAGCAACGGCCCGAGCAACAGCAGGCACATGGCCGCGAGGCCAAACCAGTTGCCATAACGAAGGGCGCGAAAGCGAGACAAGCGAGGGTTCCTGAACGCTATGATTACGGCATGCTAGCCGCGCGCAGCCCCCAGGTCATCTGAGACACAGGACCGCACCCTGCCAACTCCCGCGAACTGACCGCGAGTTACGCGCATCAAAGCGCAGCCTGCGCTGCCATGCGGATCTGGATCAACCCCGCACCAGGCTGACACGCGCACCCGCCTGCCCCGCACTCTGCCGTTGGCTGAGAAAGCGCGTGCAGCTGACCCGTAGGAAGGAGGCGAAATTCACCACTTCGCCGCGGTAGTCCATGACCTCGTCGTACAGCTTGGCGATCAGTTGGTTGGTGGTCATGCCGTCGACCGCGGCGATCTCGGCGAGGATGTCCCAGAACTGGTTTTCCAGGCGCAAAGTCGTGACCACGCCGCGAATGCGCAGCGAGCGGGAACGCGATTCATAGAGAATCGGATCGGCTTTTACATAGAGCTCGCACATATCTGAGCCTCAAGGGTAAATCCAAGGTTATGTACCCATTGCGTGTCGCATGTGTCGCCTGGTTAAGCATGAACTGCTTGCAGGTACCGCAATCGGTAGGGTGCGCCGCGCGCACCACCGGTGTTGGTTTCGGTCTTGGTGCGCACGGCGCACCCTACGAAGTCAGGCCCCTGCACCTCGGACAGGGCCTCGGCCGCGCGCGATAAATCGCGCGGCCAAGGATTCAACCATACAACTTCACAGCTCGATGCGGGTACCCAGCAGGCCGAGAAACGCCGCCAGCCATTGCGGGTGCGCCGGCCAGGCCGGGGCGGTCACCAGGTTGCCTTGAACGTGTGCCTGATCCACGGGGATGTCCATATAGCGGCCGCCGGCCGACTTCACCTCCGGGCCGCAGGCGGGATAGGCGCTGCATTCGCGGCCCTCGAGCACGCCCGCGGCGGCGAGCAGCTGGGCACCGTGACAGACCGCGGCGATCGGCTTGTTGGCGACATTGAAATCCTTCACCAGCGCCAGCACCTCGGCGTTCAGGCGCAGGTACTCGGGCGCGCGGCCGCCGGGAATCAGCAGCGCGTCGTAATCCTGCGCGGCGGCCTGGGCGAACTCGAAGTTCAGGGCGAAGTTGTGCCCAGGCTTCTCGCTGTAAGTCTGCTCGCCCTCGAAATCGTGGATGGCGGTGCGCACGCTCTGCCCGGAAAGCTTGTCCGGGCAAACCGCATGCACGGTATGGCCGACCATCTGCAGCGCCTGAAACGGCACCATCGCTTCGTAGTCTTCGACGTAATCGCCAACCAACATAAGAATCTTCTTAGCAGCCATACCGCTCTCCAGTCTTGAATGGGGGAGCAGCAGTGTCGCGCCGGCGCGGCGCCAGCGGGTAACAGCCTGCTACTACAAATGGCCGCAGGGCTTACCGCCGGTCAGACAAGGATCGCTCGAAGCCCCGGAACCTCGACCGAAAAAGCACAAAGCCGAACGGGCGGCAGCGATCCGCGCGCCTCACAGGCGACCAGACGAGTCGCGCTAAACGAGCCCCCGGTCGCGCTGCTTGCCGCCCCATACCGCCATCAGAGCGGCGACCACTGCGCCGCACAAAAGCGCGACGAACATCCACAGCGAACTCCAGGCCGCCACTTGGCGCGCCTGCTCAGCGGCGTTCTGCAGAGTGTTGCGCGCCTCTTCAAGGGCTTGACTGGCGCGGTTGAACACCTGCTCCACGCGCTGCTCGGCCTGCGCCTGGTCGAGGCCGGTGCGCTGTGCGATCAGGCGGCCGAGGTATTGGCGGTCTTCGCGGCTTATTTGCACTTCGCCCGCCGCCATACTGTTCATGAAGATGCGCAAGGCTTCGGCACGCATCGCCTGATCGTCGCGTGGCGAAGTCAAGCCGGGCGTCGACTGATCGGTACGGAACAGCGTGTCGACATAATAGGCCAGCGAATTCTCGTCATTCCGCGAACCACCCTGCCCCATCTCATCGACCATGCTCAACGCCGTACCCGTCGCGCCCGAGGCGATACTGGAAACGACCGCGCCGCCGGCCTGGATACCGCTGCCGAGCATATTGCCGACCGAACCGAGCACCAGCATCGCGGTCAACAAGGTCGCCAGCGACCAAGCCAAAAAGCCATGGGCGCTATCGCGGACAGACTCGCCCTTACCACTCACGCCAGTATTCGCACCGACCCAACGCGCACGCAACCGCCCGGCGAGATAGCCGCCCATGCCCGAGGCGGCTATCTGGGTTACGGTAAGCCAGATAATGGCCGAAATACCCAGGGTTTCACCGCTGACGCCACCACCCGGCCAAGGCGCCATGGCCGTAAACCCCAAGGCCATGCCGAGTAGCAGCAAGATCAACGTCAGAGCGACCGAGCCCACCGCGCCGGCGAATATCGCCCGCCACGACACCCCCGGGCTATTCGCCGGGTCCACGAGGTTGCCGACATATACGTTATTGGTTTCGATCATGCCGCAATCCTCCTATAGGGTTATTAGGGTCTGTCGCCGTTTCAGCGCAAGCGATGAAACGGCAACAGACCCTAGCTCTTACATAGTGAGTAGCTCACTTAATTCGTAGCTATCGAGTCGACCCGCGATCAAGCCGCCTGGGTCGGGGAATCTTGCTTTGACGCGGCGCTGAGCTGCTTCTTCAGCTCGGCTTTACGCGCGATCATTTGTTCGCCGATTTCAGCCAAGCGGGATTTGCTCAATAACTTCTGGGCCCTGGGGAAAAGCTCCTGCTCTTCTTCCTCGATATGGTGCTCCAGCAGTTCCTTGACCACCTTGACCCGCCCGGCGAACTCCGGGGTCGATGGGTCGGTGCCTTTCAAATCGGGAAGTACCAAGGAATCGACGGTACGGTGCTCCTCCTTGGCCTCGTAATACATTTGCGCTTCCTCCTTGCCGCCGGCGTCCTTAAACACCGGATAGAGCAGTTCCTCCTCCAGCTTGGTGTGCACGGTGACTTCCATTTCCAACTTGTGCAGCAACTGTGTGCGGCCCTTGACCGCACGATCGGTGCTCTCCTGCAACTGGGTGAGAATTCCCTTGACGGTCTGGTGGTCGGCTTTCAGCAGGTCGATGGCATTCATGGCTATAGGCTCTCTTATCGGAAAAAACGAATCTACGTTCCTCCCACTTCGAAGCATCGACTATGCCAAGCCGAATCAGCCTGAAATTTTATTAATTATCAGTAAGTTACTGACGAGCTACGGCCAGCCTCGCCTTGCAAGCTGCATGATGCGCGCAAGCCGCCAGGGCATTTTGCAAGGCTATGTACCCGTTAGGTGTTGCATGCA
>CBIHQF010000107.1:0-8995 GCA_966211665.1 uncultured Pseudomonas sp.
GGCGCTTGAGGTAATTGAGCGATGAGTAGCCGGTGCCGAAGTCGTCCAGCGAGAAACACACGCCGCAGGCTTTCAGCTCGGTCATTTTGACGATCATCGCCTCCACGTCCTCGACCAGTTGGCTTTCGGTCAACTCCAGTTCCAGGCGTGCCGGATCGGCGCCGGTTTCCCGTAGCGCGGCGAGCACGTCGGCGACGAAGTCCGGGTGGTGGAATTGCCGGGCGCTGACATTGATGGCCAGGCTGATCTCGCGCATTTCCGGCATCTTCGCCCAGGCCACCAGCTGGCGGCAGGCGCGGTGCAGGATCCAGCGACCCAGGGGCAGGATCAGGCCGGTGCTTTCCGCCAGTGCGATAAATGCGTCGGGCGCCACCAATCCCTTGCTCGGGTGCTGCCAGCGAATCAGCGCCTCGACGCCGAACAGCCGACCGTGACGGTCCACTTTCGGCTGGTAATGCAGGACGAACAGGCGCTCGCGCAGGCTCTGGCGCAAATCGTTTTCCAAATCGGTACGGGCGCTGACCTCGGCCTGCATCCTGGGGTTGAAGTACCGCAGGGTATTGCGCCCGCCGGATTTGGCTTCGTACATGGCCAGGTCGGCGCGTTTGAGCAGCTCATCGACGGTATCGTGGCCGTCGGAAAACAGTGCGATGCCGATGCTCGCGGTGCTGCTGTAGCTGCGCGCCTGCAAGGTATAGGGCGCGGCCAGGGCATGCAGAATTTTGTGCGTCACACTGTCGAGCTGCTGGATGGCGGTGTCGCGGTCCAGGCTCAGATTCTCCAGCATCAGCACGAACTCGTCGCCGCCCAGGCGCGCCAGGGTGTCCTGCTCGCGCACGTGTTCGAGCAGGCGCTGGGCGACCTGCTGCAACAGGCGGTCGCCCATGTCGTGGCCGAGGGTATCGTTGAGATCCTTGAAGTTATCCAGGTCGATGAACAGCAACGCACCTTCCTTCTCGTTGCGCGCGCGCTGCGCCAGGGCGTGTTGCAGGCGGTCGATCAGCAGGCGGCGGTTGGGCAGGCCGGTGAGGGTGTCGTAGAAGGCCAACAGGTGGATCTGCTCGAGGCTGCGTTTGTGTTCGCTGATATCGGTGGAGATGCCGCACAAGGCATAGACGCTGCCGTCCGGATGGCGCAATGGCAGTTTCACCGAGAGGAAGGTGTGCTCCTCGCGGCTGTCCAGGCTGGGAATTATTTCTTCGCATTCGACCCGTTCGCCGAACTGCAATACGCGGCGGTCGTTGTCGTGCAGGTTGGCGACGGTTGGGGCATCGAAGAAGTCCTGGTCGCTGTGGCCGATCACCTGGTCGAGGGAGCGGCCGAACAGCTCGCAGACCTTGCGGTTGGCGTATTGGTAGTTGAGTTGCGGGTCCTTGATATAGATATAGGCTTCGACGCTATCGAGGATGGTGTTCAGGTGTTGCTCGCTGGCTTTGATAAGGCGGGTTTGCCTGGCCACCTGGCGGCGTAGCAGCAGGGCGCCGCCGAGCACTATGAGCAACAGGCCGATAAGAATGGCCAGTCCCCAGCGGACGGCTTTGAGCAGCGATAGCACGGGTTGATTGTCGCCCCAGCGGTGCAGGGTCTGGTAATAGAACGAGTTGGGCGATTCCCGCCACTCCAGCAAGTAATGGTCGATACGGTCGAGCAGGTCGCTGTTGCGGCCCTTGCCGGTGGCATAGAACAACTGCGTCGGGAGAAAGATGATCGGCGTGGCGTGCAGGCGGTAGTAGGACGTTTGGGTGTTGCCAAAACGCTGATTGGCCACCACCGCATCGGCCTGCTGGTTGGCCATCAGCTCGAAGCCTTCTTCGATCCGTTGCACGGGTAGTAGCTGCGCATCCAGGCCGAAACTGTCGAGCAGCTCTTTCAGGTAATCCTCCTGAACGGAGCCGGCCCGTACCGCGATGCGCTTGCCTTTGAGATCGAGAATGGAGTCCAGGGTGACGTCACGGCGGCGATACAGCTGCGACCAACTGAGCAGCGAGTGCACCTGGTGAAAGTCCAAGAAGCGGATGTGCGCCGGGGTCCGCGCGACATCCGGGAGCAGGTCGATCTCGCCGCTCTGGAGCAGTTGCAGGCAGGTCTGCCAAGCGCAAGGCACGGGTATCAGCCGCCAGTCTTCCCGGCGGGCGATCTCGTTGAGCAGGTCGCCGAGAATGCCGGAGAGTTGGCCGGTGGCGGTGAGAAATATTTTCGGTTCGCTGGCATAGACCCCTACGCGCACATTGCGCTGTGCGGCCATGGTTTGCGGGGAAAAGCCAAGGGAAAAGCAGCAGATGCCAAGCAAAACGCCGAGACACAAAGGGCGCGAAAACGATGACATCATGGGTTACTCGATTTTGGGGGGATATAGCCACAATAGACAGACTCACCGTCATTAAGTGCGAACGATCGTGAGCGGTCAGGGACGGTCCGCCCGCGCGGCGCCGCGGCGTCCGGCGCCTCTTGTGCAGGGTCTGTCAGCCTTCTATTCGATACAGGTCATCGGCTGTCCAGCGCTCCAGGTGTTCCGCGGTTGCCGGCTTGCCGAACAAGTAGCCCTGGAAGTTATGGCAGCCCAAGCGCAATAGGGCATCGCGTTGCTCCAGGCTTTCCACGCCTTCGGCGATGACCCGCAAATTCAGGTTGCTGCCCAGCGCCACTATGGTACGCACTATGGCGGCGTCGCTGGGATCGCTCAGCAGGTCGCGAACGAAGGATTGGTCGATCTTCAGGCAGTCCAGGGGCAGGCGCTTGAGGTAATTGAGCGATGAGTAGCCGGTGCCGAAGTCGTCCAGCGAGAAACACACGCCGCAGGCTTTCAGCTCGGTCATTTTGACGATCATCGCCTCCACGTCCTCGACCAGTTGGCTTTCGGTCAACTCCAGTTCCAGGCGTGCCGGATCGGCGCCGGTTTCCCGTAGCGCGGCGAGCACGTCGGCGACGAAGTCCGGGTGGTGGAATTGCCGGGCGCTGACATTGATGGCCAGGCTGATCTCGCGCATTTCCGGCATCTTCGCCCAGGCCACCAGCTGGCGGCAGGCGCGGTGCAGGATCCAGCGACCCAGGGGCAGGATCAGGCCGGTGCTTTCCGCCAGTGCGATAAATGCGTCGGGCGCCACCAATCCCTTGCTCGGGTGCTGCCAGCGAATCAGCGCCTCGACGCCGAACAGCCGACCGTGACGGTCCACTTTCGGCTGGTAATGCAGGACGAACAGGCGCTCGCGCAGGCTCTGGCGCAAATCGTTTTCCAAATCGGTACGGGCGCTGACCTCGGCCTGCATCCTGGGGTTGAAGTACCGCAGGGTATTGCGCCCGCCGGATTTGGCTTCGTACATGGCCAGGTCGGCGCGTTTGAGCAGCTCATCGACGGTATCGTGGCCGTCGGAAAACAGTGCGATGCCGATGCTCGCGGTGCTGCTGTAGCTGCGCGCCTGCAAGGTATAGGGCGCGGCCAGGGCATGCAGAATTTTGTGCGTCACACTGTCGAGCTGCTGGATGGCGGTGTCGCGGTCCAGGCTCAGATTCTCCAGCATCAGCACGAACTCGTCGCCGCCCAGGCGCGCCAGGGTGTCCTGCTCGCGCACGTGTTCGAGCAGGCGCTGGGCGACCTGCTGCAACAGGCGGTCGCCCATGTCGTGGCCGAGGGTATCGTTGAGATCCTTGAAGTTATCCAGGTCGATGAACAGCAACGCACCTTCCTTCTCGTTGCGCGCGCGCTGCGCCAGGGCGTGTTGCAGGCGGTCGATCAGCAGGCGGCGGTTGGGCAGGCCGGTGAGCGTGTCGTAGAAAGCCAGCTGGTGGATCTGCTCGAGGTTGCGTTTGTGCTCGCTGATATCGGTGGAGATGCCGCACAAGGCGTAGATGCTGCCGTCCGGATGGCGCAATGGCAGTTTTACCGAGAGGAAGGTGCGCTCCTCGCGGCCATCCAGGCTGCGATTGACTTCTTCGCGTTCCACCCGTTCGCCGAGCTGCAATACGCGGCGGTCGTTGTCGTGCAGGTTGGCGGCGGTCGGGGCATCGAAGAAGTCCTGGTCGTTGTGGCCGATCACCTGGTCGAGGGAGCGGCCGAACAGCTCGCAGACCTTGCGGTTGGCGTATTGGTAGTTGAGTTGCGGGTCCTTGATATAGATATAGGCCTCGACGCTATCGAGAATGGTGTTCAGGCGTTGCTCGCTGGCTTTGATATGGCGGGTTTGCCTGGCCACCTGGCGACGCAACAGCAGGGCCCCGCCGAGCGCGGCGAATAGCAGGCCGACGAGCATGGCCAGGCCCCACCAGGCGGCTTTGGGCAGCGATAACGCGGGTTTATTGCCGCCCCAATTGTGCAGGGTCTGGTAATAGAACGAGTCGGGCGATCCCTGCCACTCCAGCAAATAATGATCGATGCGTTCGAGCAGGTCGCCGTTGCGGCCCTTGCCGGTAGCATAGAACAGTTGCGCCGGGAGAAAGATGATCGGTGTGGCGTGCAGGCGGTAGGCGGGCGCATGGAAATTGCCGAAACGCTGATTGGTCACCACCGCGTCGGCCTGGTGGTTGGCCACCAGCTCGAAGCCCTCATCGATCCGTTGCACGGGTAGCAACTGCGCATTCAGGCGAAAGCTGCTGGTCAGCTCCAGCAGGTAGTTCTGCTGAACGGAGCCGGCCAGCACCGCGATGCGTTTGTCTTTGAGGTCGAGGATGGAGTCCAGGATGACGTCGTTGCGGCTATACAGCTGCGACCAGCTGAGCAGCGAGGGCACCTGGTGAAAGCCCAATGAGCGCGCGCGCGAAGGATTTCTCGCGACATCCGGGAGCAGGTCGATCTTGCCGCTCTGGACCAGTTGCAAGCAGGTCTGCCAGGCGCAAGGCACGGGTATCAGTCGCCAGTCTTCCCGGCGGGCGATCTCGTTGAGCAGGTCGCCGAGAATGCCGGAGAGTTGGCCGGTGGCGGTGAGAAATATTTTCGGCTCGTTGGCGTAGACGCCGACGCGCACATCGCGCGGCGCGGCCGTGGCCGGTGAGCTGAGTGCAAGAAATAAGTAGCAGATGCCGAGCAGAACGCCGAGGGACAAAGGGCGTGGTAACAGTGACATCATGCGCGACTCGATTTTTCCATGGCGATACAGCAACGATAGACAAGATTCGTGGCTGTCAGGGGATCGGCGGCGAAGATCGCGCGATCAGTCCGCCCAGCCCCGGTAAACGTAGGTCATGGGTTTCGGGCCCTTGAGATAGCCGGCTTCCAGCTCGCCCAGAGCGAAGCCGCCGGCGGCGATCAGCGCCGGTATGTCGCGGTTGAGGTGGCAGCCGCCGGCCAGGGGTTTCCACACCGGAGTCAGGCGGTTCTGCCAGCGCAGCACCGCGGCGTCCGGCGCGCGGCCATGCTCGCAGAACCATAGACGGCCACCGGGCTTCAACACGCGGCGCATCTCCTGCAGTGCGGCGACGGCGTCCGGGATGGTGCACAGGGTGAAGGTGCAGACGATGCTGTCGAAGCTGGCATCCTCGGCCTGGATCTGACCCAGCTCAAGGGCGATCATCTCGACGGGGATGCCGATCCGCGCGGCGCGCTCGCGCGCCAGTCTCTGCATGTCCGCGCTGGGGTCGACGCCGACGATCGCGCTGACCTTTTCGGCATCGTAGAACGCGAGGTTGAGACCGCTGCCGATACCGATCTCGAGCACCCGGCCATGGGCCCGTGGGACCACCGTCGAGCGCACCTTCATCACCTCGCCCATGCCGCAGGCGAAGTCGATCAGGTGCGGCAGGATATGGCGGTCATACCAGTTCATCGGGGACGTCGTCCTCGTCGCTGTTGTCCGCGCTGATCGCGGCGAAACACTTGAGCCGATGGGGGCCGGCCTGGTCGGCCAACTGCCAGGTCTCGCTGGCGCCGTCGAAGGTGGCCGCCATCACAGCGGCGAGGGAAAACTGCCAGTGACGGCGATCGCGGCCGTCCATGCATTCGACGCGCAGCAGCGTCTGGGTCTGGCTGGCGCTGTCGGCCGAGCCGGCGCTGACCCGGGCCAGCAGCTCTTTGTCCAGGTCGAACTGCCAGGCATGCAGGTCGTCGATCTCCAGCATGTCGGCGGCTTCCAGGGCTTCGATCAGGTTGCTGTGGGCTGTGCTCATGTGCGATTCGATTATCCGTTAATCCAGTAAATTCAATAAAAAGGGTCAGCGCCCGAGGCGGCGTAGTTGGTCGGACTCGACGACACGCACGCCTTCGCCTTCCTCCAGCGCCAGGCGCCAGAGCGCGCGAGCCAGGACGGTGGCTTCGATACCGCGGTATTTGCCCGGCAGCCAGCGCATGAAGGGCGCCGCCAGGCGCTCGCCGAGGCGGAATTCGCTGCGTGGGCCGAGCAGCAGGGAAGGGCGGACCAGGGTCAGCTGCGGCCAGCCCTGGGCTTTCAGCGCCTCTTCCGTCTCGCCTTTGACCTTGTTGTAGAACACCGATGAGTTGGCGTCGGCGCCCAGCGCGCTGATCACCAGCAGATGGCGCGCGCCGAGCTCGCGGGCGCGCCTGGCGAAAGCCAGCACCAGGTCGTGATCGACGGCGCGAAACGCCTCTTGGGAACCGGCCTGTTTGATCGTGCTGCCCAGGCAACAGAAGGCGCTGTCGATCCTGCCGCTCAGTTGCGGCAGCAGGTCGAGCAGCTCGCCCACCGGGTTTTCCAGATGCGGGTGGGCCGCCAGCGGGCGACGGCTCGGCGCCAGCACGCGCTCGACCGTGGGCTCGCTGAGCAGGCGATCCAGCAGATGTTCGCCAATCAGGCCGGTGGCGCCTGCGAGGAGGATGTGCTGGGGCGTTAAATACATAGTGGTGGGTTCTCCGCTGATATCGATCAGCTTATCAGGCTGTTGGGAAATTAGGCGCCGTGCTCGACCCCGCGGCCGCGCATCATTTGGCCGCCGTCCGGGTCGCGGGCTCGGCGCTCAAGGCGCGCTTGGCCTGTTGTTCGCGCAGCTTGCGCCAATGCCCGAGCACCGCCTTGGGGGCCCATATTTGCGGCTCCGAGGCTTCGAAGCCATCGGCCTGCTCGCGCTCGGCGACTTTCTCCGTGGCCAGGGCGAAGGCACGTTGCAGATCGTCGGTCTCGTTCAGGGCTTCGGCGAACAACGCGCGGCCGAAATAGGTGAAGTCGTTTTCCTCCGAGCAGCCGAAGGACACGCGATCGGCCCGCGCGGCGGTCATGACCAGGGTGTTGGGGGTTTTCAGCTCGGGGATGAAGCCGCCGGAATAGCAGGCGGAAATCACCAGGATCTTGTGCCTGTCCCGCAGCGGTTGCAGCAGCGCGGCCAGTTCGCTGGCGGGCAGGTCGTTGAGTTGCAGGCGCGGTTGATCGAGGCTGAGTTCGTGGCCCCGCGAGCCGTGGCTGGTCAGGTAGATGAAAATCAGGTCTTCCGGGCCGCTGCGTTCGGCCAGGGCCTGTACCGCACGGCTGAGAGTTTCGCGGGTGGCCAGCGGGCGCTCGGCGATGTGCTCGCGGTGGTTGATCAGGGTGATGCCGCCGTGAGCGGCGAAGCGCTCGTCGAGCAGCCGGGCGACGTAATCGGCCTCGCGCATGAATACGCTCTGTTTGCCGTCGCCGGCCAGGGTCAGGGTGTACAGCTCGACCTCGGGCGTCGAGGCGGGCAGCTTGGCGATGGCCTCGTCGAGCAACCGGCCCTGGGCCAGCAGGCCGAGTTCCAGGGCATCGGGCAGCATGCGTTGGTGCTTGTCGCGCACCCGCTGTCCGCGCTGCCAGAGACCCTCTTGCCGGCTGCCGTCGGCCAGGGTCAGGGTACCCGTGCCGGCATATTCGCCATAGGCGAACTCGCCGTCGTAGACGCTGCCATCGGCCAGTTGCAAACGGCCCTTGCCATGGTAGCTCCAGTCGGCGAACTGGCCGTCGTAACGGCTGCCGTCCGCGCCCTTGAAGGTGCCCGCGCCGTTGAGTCCGCCCTCGACGAAGGTGCCGCTCCAGACATCGCCGTCGATGCTTTGGTAGCGGCCTTTGCCATGGAATCGACTGTCGCGGAAATCGCCATCGTAGAGATCGCCGTCGGCACCGACGTAGCTGCCTTCGCCCTTCAGTTGGCCGTTGGCGAAGGTGCCGCTGAGCTGATCGCCATTGGCGTCGCGACTGACCCCCTGGCCGTGCGGTTGACCTTTGCGGAAGCGGCCCTGGAAGCTGCTGGCATCCGGCCGTTGCAGTTTGCCGATGCCGTGGAACAGGTCGTTCTTGAACTCGCCGCGGTAGACCAGCTCGCCCTGGATAAAGGTGCCTTCGCCGGCGAAACGGCCATTGTCGAAACCGCCCTGGTAGCTGCTGCCGTCGCGGTACTGCAGCTTGCCCTGGCCATGGAAGCCGCCGTTGTGGAACTCACCGACATAGTGCTCGCCGTCGCTGCCGTGCCAGGTTCCGGCGCCATGCATGCGGCCATCCTTGAAGCCGCCCTCGAACCAGCTGCCGTCGGGGTAATCCAGGCGGCCCTGGCCTTGCAACAGGCCGTCGATCACCTCGCCACGGTACTGCGAGCCGTCGGGCAGCGTGGCGTCGGCGGGCAACAGCGAGGGGGCATCGCCACAGGCGGTAAGCAACAGGGCCAAGCCAAGAGGGGCCAGATTGACGGGGCAGCGCATGGTGGACATCCGAGTCGGGAACTTAGGGGAGAGTATGTCCGAATCCTGCGCCAAGCGTTGTCGCAGTGCACAGAGAAACGGCAATGCGATAAAAAAGCTATGTACCCATTACGTGTTGCAGCAATGGGTAGGTTGGCGCTGAGCGCAGCGAAGCCCAACAGGCATCGGCATTATCGTCGTGCAACACGCCATTGGGACATGGCCATAAAAAAGGCTATGTCCCCGTTATGTGTCGCATTACCGGTCGTGAGTTGCATGCGCTCCGTAGGAGGCGCGACCCGCGGCGAACTTTTCGCTGCGCTCCGCAAGCAACGAGATGATAGGCCGCCCTACGGGCTGCATTCGCCGCGGGGGCGCGCCTCCTACAAGAGATCGCGCATGCAACACATAATTGGGACATAGCCA
>CBIHQF010000108.1:0-8993 GCA_966211665.1 uncultured Pseudomonas sp.
CGATCACGCCGGCGAAGCCCTGGCTCGTGCCGATCGCCTCTCGAGCTACTGGGGCAGTGCCGAGGACGTTAGCCACTATGCCTACCTCAGCCAGCGTTACAGCGATATCGCTAAGCAACATAGCGCCCTGAATCTGAATCAGGAACAGGCGGCCAAGCTGGAGCTGGAACGCCAACGACTGCAGTTGGCCTTGCGTGAGGCCAAGTTGCTCAGCGTTCAGGAGCACAGCAACTGGCTCGAAGAGCAGATGCTCAGCCTGGCGACCAGCGAAACCGAGCGCGGCTTGGTAATGACCCTCGGTGACGTATTGTTCGATGCCGCGCGGGCCGAACTGAAAGCCTCGGCCAATCGCACCGTGCTTAAACTCGCGCAATTTCTGCAGCTCAATCCGCGCCGTATGGTGCGCATAGAAGGCTATACCGACAACCGCGGCGACAAGCAGGAAAATCTGGAGCTGTCCCGGGCGCGGGCGCAGACCGTTGCCGATCTGTTGGTCGACCTGGGTGTCGACGGCAAGCGCATCGAAGTCGTCGGCCATGGCGAAGCATTTCCCATCGCGGAAAACGCATCGGCCAAAGGGCGGGCGCAAAACCGCCGGGTCGAGATCGTTTTCTCCGACGAGCAGGGGCGCCTGGGCGCCAACCGCTAAAGTCCCAGGCAACCTGAAAACCCCGGCCATTCGTATGCTGGGGTTTTTTATAGGCTATGCCTGTTGCGCGGAGCCGAACCACAACAAGCTGGCTCCTACAAGCGCGTTGTTGGTCTGTTAGTTGTTGCAACAACCAATTGGGACATAGCCTTTTAGCTGTGTGCCAGCCATGTGTTGCACGATTGCCCGGCTTATGCAGATTGGTCTGCAGCCCTCTCCCGGAGCTAGAGGGGGTATTAGCCCGCGATCAGTGGGAGGCCCGACCTCCGGGCGAGCTTTTCGCTGTACCCGCCAAATGATAAACAGGCAGCCCTGCGGGCTGCATTCGCCGCGGGGGCGCGCCTCCTACAAGGCAGCGCAGCATGCAACACGTAATTGGTACATAGCCTTTTTATAGGGCTTTGTCGCCGTTCGGCAAAGAGTGCCAATCGTCTTGAGGACTGTATCAACAACAATAATTGGAATTGTACCGGTGCAATTTTCTTAAGCTGAGCTACTGTTACGGTTCAGTCTCCAGGAGGTGCCGCCATGACTAATCTGTTGCTCTATCAACGCATCGCTCAGCAATTGGCGGAAGATATTCGTCGTGGCGTCTACCAACCGGGCGAGCGAGTGCCCTCCGTGCGCAAGATGAGTTCGCAGCTCAGTGTCAGTCACGCCACCGTATTGCAGGCCTATGCCAACCTGGAAGACCAGGGGCTGATCCGCGCCCGTCCGCAGTCCGGCTACTATGTTCATCAAACCCCTGCACTGACCGCGCCGACCCCGGATATTGCCAGGGTCGAGCGGCCCGGTCTGGTCACCCGCAGCAGCATCATCAATCAGGTACTTACCGAGTCGCGGCGCGAAGGCGTGTTCCCCCTGGGCGCCGCCGTGCCTCATGTCGAGTACCTGCCGGTGCGCGCCTTGCACCAGCAATTGGCCAAAGTCACCCGTTTTCACAGTGCCCGGGCCTTCAGCTATATGTTCAGTCCCGGTTTCGAGCCGCTACGCCGTCAAGTCGCGATCCGTATGCGCGATGCTGGCGTGGTGGTCGACCCGTCCGCAGTGGTGATCACCCATGGCTGCGTCGACGCCCTGCAGATGTCGTTGCGGGTGCTGACCAAGCCGGGCGACCTGATCGCCGCCGAGTCGCCGACCTATTACGGCCTGCTGCAACTGGCTGACCTGCTTGGCCTGAAGGTCATCGAAATTCCCAGCGATCCGACCACGGGTATCAGCCTCGAAGCGCTGCAACTGGCGGCCAACCAATGGCCGATCAAGGCGTTGGTGCTGACCGCGCGTCTGAGCAACCCGCTGGGCGGCACTATTCCCGAGGCGCGGCAGAAGCAGTTGCTGCGCCTGGCCGGCGATTACGATATCCAGGTCATCGAGGATGATATCTATGGCGAACTGATGTTCGAGCAGGGGCCGACCAAGGCGCTCAAATCCCATGATCGGGAAGGGCGGGTGATCTACTGCTCGAGCTTTTCCAAGACCCTGTCGCCGGGCGTGCGTATCGGCTGGATCATCGCCGGCAAATACCAGGAAGAAATCCAGCGCCTGCAAACCTTCAGCACCCACTCGGCTTGCAGCGTGACGCAGATGGCGGTGGCCGCCTACCTGGAGAACGGCGGCTACGACCGCCACTTACGTTATATCCGCCAGGAATACCGGAAAAACCTCAGCGCCTTCCAATTGGCGGTGCAGCAATACTTCCCCGAAGGCACGCAGATCACCCGACCCAATGGCGGTTTCATCCTTTGGGTCAGCCTACCGGCGCGGGTCAACACCAAGGACCTGCATGTGCGCGCGCTGCAACAAGGCATCAGCATCGCGCCGGGGTTGATCTTCAGCAACACCGAGCAGTTCAACCACTGCATCCGTCTGAACTGCGGCATCCCCTGGAACCGCGAGGCGGAGAGGGCGCTGATGACCCTGGGTATGTTGGCCGGGCAATTATGTCAGGAGGCTGCTGCAGCGTTTTGAGGATTTTCAAGCGGGCTTAACCCGGATTGATCGGGCACTGCGTCTACCTGAGCGAATGGTTCGTTCGATTGCTCAGGAGAGACCCCATGTCCGCTTATCCCGTTTTGCTCGCTCGTCCCCTTGCTGCCGGTTTTGCCGCCGGGTTGTTGATCGCCCTTGGCGCGTGCAGTGTGTCCAATCCCGATGAGGCTGGCACTGCGGCCAAGCCGCAAGGCGCTGTGGTGTTGGCCGATCAGGTGCGTCAGGCGCCGCGTGCTGAGTTGCGCGAGCAGGTAGCCTCTTCAACGTCTGCGCAATTGCAGCGTAAAGCCACTTCGCAGGATATGGCCGCTATACCAAGTGTGGCTTATGCGCCCATGCCGATCGCGATGCCCGATGCGTTGCCGCCGGGTTACCGTGACCAGGGCCGCGAGCGGTATCAGAAGCTGGCCGATAACCCGGTGCATGCGGTGGCCGAAACCCCGGTGTCGACCTTCAGTATCGACGTCGATACCGGCAGCTACGCCAACGTGCGGCGTTTTCTCAACCAGGGCCAGTTGCCGCCGGCCGAGGCGGTGCGCCTGGAGGAGTTGGTCAATTACTTCCCCTATGCCTACCCGCTGCCGAGCGGCGATACGCCCTTTGGCGTCGGCACCGAGTTGGCGGTAACGCCGTGGAACCCGCAGAGCCGGCTGCTGCGTATCGCGATCAAGGCGTCGGATATGCAGGTGGCGCAACTGCCGCCGGCCAATCTGGTGTTTCTGGTGGATGTTTCCGGCTCAATGGACAGGCGCGAAGGCTTGCCGATGGTGCAGAGCACCCTGAAATTGCTGGTCGAGCAATTGCGCGCCGAGGATAAGGTCTCCCTGGTGGTTTATGCCGGTTCCTCCAGCGTGGTGCTGGAGCCGACCGCGGGCAGCGATAAGGCGAAGATCCGCGCGGCTATCGATCAGCTCACAGCAGGCGGTTCGACCGCTGGCGAGTCGGGTATTCAGCTGGCCTATCAGCAGGCGCAGCAGGGCTTTATCGAGAACGGTATCAACCGCATCCTGCTGGCCACCGATGGCGACTTCAACGTCGGCATCAGCGATTTCGAGACGCTCAAACAACTGGCGGCGGACAAGCGCAAGACCGGGATTTCCCTGACCACCCTGGGCTTCGGCACCGATAATTACAACGAGCAGTTGATGGAGCAGTTGGCCGATGCCGGCGATGGCAATTACGCCTATATCGACAACCTGCGCGAGGCGCGCAAGGTGCTGGTCGATCAGCTCGGCTCGACCCTGGCGACTGTGGCCAAGGATGTGAAGATCCAGGTCGAGTTCAACCCGGCCCAGGTCAGCGAGTACCGCCTGCTCGGCTATGAGAACCGCGCGCTGAAGCGTGAAGATTTCAGCAACGACAAGGTCGACGCCGGCGAGATAGGCGCGGGGCATACCGTGACCGCGCTCTATGAAATAGTCCCGACCGGCAATAAGGGTTGGTTGGAACCGCTGCGCTATCAGCAGGCGGAAAGATCCGTCAGCGAGCAGGGCGAACTGGCGCTGCTGCGTATCCGCTACAAGGCGCCGCAACCGGGCAGCAGCCGCTTGCTGGAAATCCCCATAGTGGCGCAACGCAATGTCCCGGCGATTGCCCAGGCCAGCGAGGATCTGCGTTTCGCCGCCGCGGTTGCCGCCTTCGCTCAGCAGCTCAAAGGCGCGCAGTACACCGGCGATTTCGACCTGGCCGCCAGCGCCGAGTTGGCCCGTAGCGGCAAGGGCGAGGATCGTTTCGGCCTGCGCGGCGAGTTCGTGCAACTGGTCGAATTGGCGCAAAGCCTGCAAACTCCGGCTTCACTTCCCGCACCCAGCGCCGCCAAGGTCGACTAGCGTGACTGCCCATCCCGTTGCTCCACTGCCCGACGAAGAGGACGCCGCCTTGTTGCGGCGTTATCGCCAGGGCGATACCGAGGCCTTTGCGCTGCTCTATCAGCGCCATCGCCTCGGTTTGTTCCGTTTTCTCTGTGGCCTGTGCGGCGATCCGACGCTGGCCGAGGAGGTGTTCCAGGAGACCTGGATGAGCCTGATCCGCAGCCAGTCGCTGCAGCGCGAGGCGGTGTTGTTCAAGACCTGGCTGTATCAGATCGCGCGTAATCGGCTGATCGACCACTGGCGCAAAAGCGGCCGCCAGCAGGGAAAGCATGAGGCGTTCGACGAGCAGTTGCATGACCAGCCGTGCAGCGATGCCGACCCCGAGCGCCAGTTCAGTCTGACCCGCGATCAGGAGCGTCTGCAGGCCGCGCTGGACGATCTGCCGGCCGAGCAGCGCGAAGTCTTCCTGCTGCGCGCCCACGGCGATCTGGAGTTGCACGAGATCGCCGAGTTGACCCGCACGCCGGCGGAAACGGTGAAAAGCCGTTTGCGCTATGCGTTGCAGAAATTACGTCGGCTGCTGGCTGACCCGGCCGCCGAGGAGTTGCCCGTATGAACCGCGACCAACACGACCCGCATGAGCAGGTGTTGCTCGAGCACTTTCGTGTCCATAGCCAAGGCGAACCGTCTGCCGAGCTGGACGCACGCATCCTCGCCGCGGCCCGCGCCGCGCAGGTATCGAGCAAGCCCAACTGGAGTCAGCGCCTGCATGCCTGGCTGTTCGGCCCAGGCGGTCGCCAGCGCTGGTCGGTGGCGGTGGCCGGGCTGGCGTGTGTCGGCATAGGCGTCAGCCTGACCTGGCGCACCCTGGAGCAAACCCCGGACGTCTATGACGCACCCATGCCGCGCGCGGTAATGGCGCCGGCGCCAGCCGCACCCATGGCCGAAGCCGAGGCGCCGCAAGGCCTGCTGCGCGAACAGGCGCCGGTTATGCAAAGTTATTCGCAGGAGCGGCAAAGGGCCGAGAAGAAAGAGTTGGCGCTGGAGGAAGCGCGCAAACAGGCGCCGATCGCCAGCGAAGCCTTATCCGATACCTTGGCGCCAGACGCCGCACCGTCCATGGCGGCGGGCGCAGCGCCGCAGGCGAGCAAGGCGGTTGAGCCGGAGTCGGAGCAGTTGCTGTTGCAACTGCTGGAACTACGCCGCGCTGGAAAGACCGAGGAAGCAAAAACGCTGCAGCAACGTTTGCAACGCGACTATCCGCAGATCGATATAGAGGCGCAGCTGCAGCGTCTTGAAAATAACCGTTAGCGGGGGCGATACGGATGTAGGTTGGGCCGGGCCGCGTAGGCTGAACGCAGTGAAGCCCAACGAGGCGCGTGCAGGCTGAAATGTTGGGCTTCGCAGGCTCAGCGCCAACCTACAAACGTGGGTAGCCATCGCGACGATTGGCGTCATTCGGGAGTTTCTGCTCGGTCTGCCGACAAAGCCCGCCATGCCAGCGATCAAACCGCTAGCATGGCGTTTTTATTTGCGCATGGAGCGCGTGATGCCCGCCAACCCCCTCGAAGCCGACGAAAAAAGCCTGCCACGCTTGCTGTTGGAACTGCTCTGGCAGCTCGCGGTACTCATAGTGCCGATCGTTCTGTTCGCCATGGCGCCGCCGCTGCTGAGCGCTGGCGTGGCTGTACTGTTGGTGGCGTCGATGAGCGGCGCAGCCAAGCTGGGCTACAACGGTGCGGCAAACGGACTGAGCCGTCTGTTGACCGCTGGGGTGATCGGCCTGGGTTTCGGCCTGGGCCGCGAGTTGCCGGAGTATTGGAATCTGGCGGCGGCCATTCTGACCATTCTGTTCGGCCTGGCTGGTATTTCCATCCTCGAACGCCGCTTGGGCCTGTCCGCGGCCAAGCCGGAGGCGGTGGGGGGCGACGAGTCTTCAGGCATCAGTGCCTGGGGTAATGGGGCGATCGCATTCACGCCCGAGGGCGAGCCGATCCATACCTTCAACTGGGGCGAGATCGCCATGGGCGGCCCAGCCTACTGCGACTACCTGTTGCCTGATGGGGTGGTGTTGGAGGGGCTTGGCAGCTCGGCGCTGTTCTCCAGCGATGGCCGTTATTTCGCCGCACCCGTTCCTTCGCGCGATACCTGGGGTTTGGTTATTTTCGACCGGCAACTGCGCCGCCTGCATCATTGCCCGGAATGCACCGAGTTCTGGGAGCTGGACGAATTCAGTGCGACGGAAATCCGCGGCCGGCATAGCCCCTTGGTGTCCAACCAGGGCTACAAAATCGCCCTGGCCGACTTGCTGCGTCAGGCCCGGAGCGAGGACTTTATCGCCATCGGCGACCTTTGGCTGGCTCCGGTCTGGGCAAATTACCTGCAAGCCGCGCGGCTGGAGCTTGCCGCGCCCCAGGGCGCCCACCTGCTGACCGGCGAGTTGAACCTGCCGGATAACCTGCGCTGCCTCGATAACCCGCTGATGCCGCTGCGTTACCCCAGCTACCGCCTGCTGATCGACGAGCAGCCCAGCGGCCTGCTGCTGCATGAGGGCGAAAGCGTGGTATGGCGCGATGACGGTCAAGCCCTGGTATGTCGGGCGCGACCGCAAGCGCAGGTGGAAAATCGCTACAGCAACGATTGCTGGTTATGGCAGCCGGAGCACGGCTGGCGAGCCTTGCCGGAACCCTGGCAGGCGCGGGCGGACGAGCCTTCGTTGAATTGGGGAGCGCCCTGTCGTCTGGATGCGCGACAGGTCTGGCGCGAAGCCTATTTCGATTTCGCCGATACCGACCGCCTGGGCTACGGCTACAGCCTGCAAAGCATCCACAGCGACACGGACGCCCTGGTCGGTCATGACCCTTTAGGGCGGGCAGTGTCGGGAGAATATCGACTGACCCGCTTGCAACTGGCCACGGCGCTCGATTCGGCGGCTGGGCGGGGCGCCAGTGAGTTGCATCTGCAATCCATGCGAGACCAGTCGACGCCATGCCTGAGCTGGCTGCGCGACAGCCAGGACGGCGCGCGCGGGGCTTATGTCTGCCGTATCGGCGCTTGGCAACTGGATGGCGAATGGTGCCTGGATCACCGCGTTTCCGACTGTGGTCGCTACTTGGCCCTGTTGGCATTCGCCGAGGCGCCGGCGGTGCCGCATCGGGTGGTGATCGTCGATATGCAGACGCGCTCGTTGCTGCGGCTTGAGCAGCCTCTGCTGGTCGCACGCTTCTACGATCTGCGCGGCCAGGTGTTGAGTCTGGCGCATATCGGCGGGCGCCTCGATGAAGGCCAGATCAGCACACCGTTGCATCGATTCGACCGACAGGCCCCGGGTGCGCAAACCGCGGCAGCTTTCGTCGCGCCCGTCGAAGGTTCGCGTCTGTATTACCAGATCGCTCAGGTACGGATCGAGGCGGACGGCTTGAGCTTGCTGCCGAGCTGGCGTTTGGCCGAACAAGCGCCGGCCGCCAATGCCGTGGGCGACTTTGTGCTGCCCGCGCCGGATGGCCGCGATGCCGCCTGGCTGTTCGGCGCCGAAAGCAGTTATCAGGACAACTACCTGCGCGAACGTCATCCGCGCCAGGGTGCTTGCCTGCTGACCGCCTCGGGCTGCGCCGTGACCGACTTGGCGCCGGCGATGATCTGGTCCGAGGATGGCCGTTACCTGGCGTTGACCCGGCATCTGGAGCGTTTCGATGCGCGTGCTGGCGACAGTCGGGAGGATATCTGGCTGCTATTGCTGTTGGATTTGGCGGAGAAAACCCTGCGCACCAGTCACGCCTCTATTGGCCTGATGCCGCATTTCGAAGGGTTCGACAGCCAAGGGCTGCGAGTGCGCACCTTCGCCCACGATTACCAGGTTGAAGAAGATGCCGGCGAGACGCGCCTGATCGCCCTGGAAGAGCTGCTCGCCTTGCCAACGGAAAGCCTGACCGCCGGCGCCGGGTTATGGCTGCCTGCGGCAGAACAGCAGCGTGCCGGCCAATGGCAGCGTTTGGATACTCGCCATCTGCAAGCTTGGAATAAAGGACGCGACAGCCAAGAGAGGGGCGTTTTGTAGCCCGATGAAATTCGGGGGAGCAGATTTATGGCCACCACCGATCCCCGGATTTCATCGGGCTACGAGACTGGAACGCAGCGCAAGCTTGCTAGATCGCGGATGAGGGGGGAGCATGAGAGCTTTCCACTGCCGCAATCGTGTTGTTGATGATCAGCTTTCGTTGCTTGTTTGTACTTTTGCCGTTGCTCGCACTCGCTGCTTGCGACAACGAGCCGGCGCCGCCTATCGAGCCGGTCGAACCGCCTAAGCCTCGAGTATCGGCACCGGCCGTTCCTCTTGCCCAGGCGCCGGTGGTTGCGCCTGCTGCCAAGCCGTCAGCCAAGCAGGCGAGCGAGCCGGCGAAAGCGAGCCCGACGCCCAGGCCAGTTGCCAACACCCCCCCGGTCAAAGACAAGCCTGAAGTCAGCGTGGCCAAAACGCCCATAGCTGAACCCAGGCTGGAACTGGATCTGAGTCTGCCGGAAGAGCTGCTGGAATCGATGGAGTC
>CBIHQF010000109.1:0-8983 GCA_966211665.1 uncultured Pseudomonas sp.
GCAGGCTGCCGGTGACGTTCGGCGGCGGGATCATGATGGTGTAGGGCTCGCCCGAACCTTGCGGGGCGAAATAGTTGTTCGCCTCCCAGTTCTGGTACAGGGCGGTTTCAATGGCGTGCGGCTGGTAGGTCTTGTCCATGCGCGGCGGGACCCTTATGACGGCTGGTCGGAAAAGCCGGCAAGTATAACGCCTATAAGCGCGAGCCATAAGCGCCACGCTACAAGCGGAAAGGCTGTGTGGGTCCCTAGCCGGATGCAACCTGGGATCGCAGGGAGAACGCTCCCGGATTGCGCTGACGCTTATTCGGGCTGCGGGCGGCGGTTCGTAGCGAGCTTTTGTAGGTTGGGTTAGCGGCGGTCCACATTAGATATAGCCACGCCGTAGATGGGCGCCGCGTAACCCAACAATAGGTCTACGCAATGTCGTTCCGGCAGATACATTGGGGGCGCCCTGCGATAGCCACGCTAGCGAACCGCATGGTCAACGCCGATTCCGCATAGCGACCTTGTTGGGTTACGCGGCGGCCGGCGGCGATGTCGCGGTTTGAACCGCAATAATCGCCGCTAACCCAACCTACCCCGCAACCTGCCCAGCTGTGCTATTTGCGCGGCGGCAGCAGTCGGGTCAGGCGGGCATTGAGGCGGCGTTTCAGTTCGGCTTCGATCTGCGGCACGAAATCGTCGATCACGTCCTGCAGAATCAATTGGGCGGCGGCGCGTAGTTCGCTATCCAGACGGTGCAACTCGCCACTATGGCTGACGCTGTGCGCGACGGCCTCGCGCGTGCCGGTCGCGGCAGGCTTGGCCGGGGCGGCGGGCGTTGGCTGGGGGCGCGGCGGCGGGGTGACGATGTCCGATAGCAAGGGAATGCTGTCGGGGTCGAGCGAGTCCATCAGCACCGGCGGGTCGAAGCTTTTATCGCCCAGCAATTCGCGGATCGACTCCAAGTCGTTCAGCAGTTGCTCGGGTTTTTGCGGCGGTTTCGGGTTGTCCATGGTGCGCGATTAAAGCTCGACTCGTTGCGGATCATAGCCACGCTGGCGATAACTGCGGAAATTCTCCCGGCAGGCGCTCAGCAGGTGCGGTTCTTGGTTGACGATTTCGATCACTCGGCTGAAGCATTCGACATGCGGCGACAGGCTGCTGGCCAGGTTGATCAGTACGCCTTGACGGGCGCTGGGCTCCTCGTCCAGGCCTATCACTACGGGCGCATCCGCATCTTCCTGGTACAGGCTGTGCGGTACGAAACTTTCGGCTTTGAAACGCCACAGGAGTTCATTCGCTTCGTCGCATTGCGCGGCATCGCTGCCGCGCAAAAATACCGGTAAGCCGGCGCGCCAGGCCTTCATCGCCAATTGGCAGGCCGCGCGCAGGCGATCCGCCGGGATGTCGGATGGGAGTACGTAGAACTCGATTCTCACTTCACCCGGTCCAGCAGGTATTGCGTAAGCATTGGCACGGGTCGGCCGGTCGCACCTTTCTCCTTACCGCCGCTGATCCATGCGGTACCGGCGATATCCAGGTGCGCCCAATGGTAGTTCTTGGCGAAGCGCGACAGGAAGCAGCCGGCGGTGATGGTGCCGGCTTTGGGGCCACCGATGTTGGCGATATCGGCGAATGGGCTATCCAGCTGTTCCTGATATTCATCGAACAGCGGCAGTTGCCAGGCGCGGTCGTCGGCGCTCTTGCCGGCGGCGAGGATCTGCTCGACCAGTTCCTGGTTATTGCCCATCAACCCCGAGACATTGCTGCCGAGGGCGACGATGCAGGCGCCGGTCAGGGTGGCGATATCGATCACCGCCTGGGGCTTGAAGCGTTCGGCGTAGGTCAGGGTATCGCACAGTACCAGGCGGCCCTCGGCGTCGGTGTTGAGGATTTCCACGGTCTGCCCGCTCATTGTCGTGACGATGTCGCCGGGACGGGTCGCGCGACCGCTCGGCATGTTCTCGGCGCAGGCCAGCAGACACACCAGGTTGATCGGCAGTTGCATCTCCAGCACGGCTTTCAAAGTGCCGAACACGCTGGCGGCGCCGCACATGTCGTACTTCATTTCGTCCATGTTGGCGGCAGGTTTGATGCTGATGCCGCCGGTGTCGAAGGTAATGCCTTTACCCACCAGGGCGAAGGGTTTTTCGCTCTTCTTGGCGCCTTGGTAGTGCAGCACGATCATCCGCGGCGGCTGCTCGCTGCCTTGGGCAACGGCGAGGAATGCACCGGCGCCGAGTGCCTTGAGCTGCTTCTCGTCGAGAATCTCGACCTTGAGGTTCTTGTAGGTTTTGCCCAGCGTCTTGGCTTCCTCGGCGAGGTAGCTGGGGTGGCAGAGGTTCGGCGGCAGGTTGCCGAGATCCTTGGTGTAGGCCATGCCGACGGCAATCGCCTGGGCCTGTTGCGCGGCGCGGGTCACGTCGGCAAGGCTGGCTTTGTCGCTGAGCAGGGTGAGTTTTTTCAGGGCACTGGCGTCGGCTTTCTGGCTCTTGAAGCGATCGAACTGGTAGCCAGCATCGGCTAGGCTTTCGACCATCAGGCGGGTCTTGCCGTAGGCGTCGCGGTCTTTGACTCGCAGGTCCTGCAAGGCCAGCAGCGCATCGCCGCCGGCCAAACCTTTCAAAACGCCGTAAACCGCAGCGATCACTTTGCGCAGTTGGCGGTCTGACAATTCGCTGTCTTTACCGGTACCCACCAGCAATACCCGTTCGGCTTTCAAGTTAGGCAGGTCACGCGCCAGCAGCGTCTGGCCGAGCTTGCCGGCCAGGTCGCCGCGCTTGAGCAGGGCGCTGATGGCGCCGGCGCTGGCATTATCGATTTGTTGGGCGGTTTCGCCGAGGGTGCGGCCCTCGCCGATAGGGATAACCAGGGTGGCGGTTTTCAGCGTTTCCGGGCGTGCGCTTTTAACAATAAAGTCCATTACGTGGTGTCCCCAAGACAACGAGTCGTTATTGCAGGATAATGCCGGCTATTTTTTCGATGGTTCATCTATCAGGTGGGCCGGCAAGCAGTGCGGCTAGTTTGATCGTAGCCGCCTGAGCCTGACAACCCTGGAGTGTCTGGTTTGATCGTCTTCCGTTATCTGTCCCGTGAAGTGTTGTTGACCTTGAGCGCGGTAAGCGCCGTGCTCTTGGTGATCATTATGAGTGGCCGCTTTATCAAGTACCTGGCGCAGGCGGCGCAAGGGGTGCTCGATCCGGGGGTGTTGTTCCTGATCATGGGCTTTCGTCTGCCCGGCTTCCTGCAACTGATTCTGCCGCTGGGGCTGTTCCTCGGCATTCTCCTGGCCTACGGGCGGCTGTACCTGGACAGCGAGATGACCGTGCTCTCGGCCACCGGCATGAGCCAACAACGCTTGGCGCTCTACAGCATGGCGCCCGCGATGTTGGTGATGCTGTTGGTGGCGTGGTTGAGCATGGGCCTGGCGCCGCAAGGCGTGGAGCGGGTCACGCGGATTCTCAACGAGCAGGATGCCCTGACCGAGTTCGATACCCTGGTACCGGGGCGCTTCCAGGCGATGCGCGAGGGCTCGCGGGTGACCTATACCCGGGAAATGACCGAGGACCGCAGTGAGCTGGCCGGCGTATTCATCTCCGAGAAGCGTTTTTCGGATAAAGGCGATAAGGAACGTGGCATTACCGTGCTGGTTGCGGAAAGCGGTCGTCAGGAGATTCAGGCCGATGGCAGCCGCTACCTGATTCTGCAAAACGGCTTCCGTTACGACGGCAACCCCGGGCAGGCTGATTATCGGGCAATCGAATACGAAACCTATGGCGTATTGCTGCCCAAACCCACGGTCAGCGGTGAGGTCAGCGAGCGCGAGGCGATACCGACCCGCGAGTTGCTCGGCAGCGACAACCTCCGTTTGCAGTCGGAGTTGCAGTGGCGTTTGTCGTTGCCGCTGCTGGTGCTGGTCGTCACATTGCTGGCGGTACCGTTGTCGCGGGTCAATCCGCGTCAGGGTCGCTTTCTCAAATTATTGCCGGCGATTCTCTTGTATATGGCGTATCTGGCGTTGTTGATCGCCGCCAGGAGTGCGTTGGAGAAAGGCAGGATCCCGCAGGCGTTGGGTTTGTGGTGGGTACATGGAGTTTTCTTGGTGATCGGTTTGCTGATGCTGTATTGGGAGGCGCTGCGTCTGAAGTTGGCGAGTCTGCGCGTTGGCCGGGAGGTTGCCCGTGGTTAGATTGGATCGCTACATCGGCGCCCAGGTATTTACCGCCATCCTCGCCGTGCTCGGGATCATCGTCGGCCTGGCTTTGTTGTTCGCTTTTATCGATGAACTGGGCGATGTCGAAGGTAACTACAGCTTATTGAATGCGGCTTGGTACGTGTTCCTGACAGTGCCGCGGCGGATTTACGAAATGCTGCCGATGGCGGCTTTGGTGGGTTGTCTGATCGGCTTGGGCAGCCTGGCCAGCAGCAGCGAATTGACCGTGATGCGTGCCGCCGGAGTTTCGATCGGGCGCATCGTCTGGGCGGTGATGAAGCCCATGCTGGTATTGATGCTGGCGGGTATTCTGATCGGCGAATACCTGGCGCCCCTGAGCGAGAACAAGGCCCAGGCCGATCGCGCCATGGCGCAAGGTGCCGGCGAGGCGCAGAGCGCCAAACGCGGCCTGTGGCACCGTCAGGGCGACGAATTCGTGCACATCAACGCGGTGCAACCCAATGGCGTGCTGTTCGGGGTGACCCGTTACCGCTTCGACGATCAGCGTAATATGCTGTCTTCCAGTTTTGCCCGGCGTGCCAAATACCAGGGCGATTATTGGCAGTTGGAAGACGTTGCCACCACGCATTTTCGCGAGCGCGGCACCGAGGTGACCAAGGTCGCCAGCGAGCGTTGGGACGTGCAATTGAATCCGCAGTTGCTCAGCACCGTGGTGCTCGAGCCGGAAGCGCTGTCGATAACCGGGCTTTGGCGTTATGCCACTTATCTGGCCGAGCAGGGCTTGAACAACGGTCGCTATTTGCTGGCGTTCTGGACCAAGGTGCTGCAACCGGTGATCACCATGGCGCTGGTGCTGCTGGCGATTTCCTTCGTGTTCGGCCCGTTGCGCTCGGTGACCCTGGGGCAGCGCGTGTTTACCGGGGTGCTGGTGGGGTTCGTGTTCAAAATCACTCAGGACTTGCTCGGTCCGTCCAGCCTGGTGTTCGGCTTCTCGCCATTGTTGGCGGTGCTGGTTCCGGCGGGCGTTTGCGCCCTGGCCGGGGTCTGGTTGCTGCGCCGCGCGGGGTAATCGCGGGTACAAAAAAGCCGGCATGCGCAAAAGTCGCGCACGCCGGCTTTTTTATGCGCGGCCGCTTATTTCTTATGGATGTTCTTCGGTAGCTGAACGACTTGGCTGTCCGAATAGATGTCGTGCCAGGTGCGCCTTTCCTTGTCCCAGAGCATCCAGAGAAAGCCCAGGCCGAGTACCAGCCAGGAACCGATGGCGACCAGGAAGCGCAGCATGGCCTGCCACAGGGTGATCGCGGTGCCGTCGGCATTCTGAATGCGAACCCCCCAAACCTGCATGCCCAGAGTCTGGCCGCTATGGGTCCAGAATTTGCCGAAAAAGCCGAACAGGCTGAGCACCAAAAGCGTCGACAGCAGCGGGTCGCCGTCCAGCGCGCCGGCATCGGACATTTGCCTGAGCTGCGCTTCGCCGTAGAAGCCCATCAGGATCAGCTTGTAGATAAAGGTCACGACGATCAGCAGGGCAATGCATAGCAAGGTGTCGTAGAAGATGGCGGCCAGGCGGCGGATCAAGCTGGCGGCGGGGAATTCACCCTGCGGGCGCAGTAGGTGTTTCGGCATGATGGGCTCGTTATATCGATAGGGCGTTGACGCTCGGTCGCGCAGCTTGGCGCATTGCCAGGCATAAAAAAACCCCCGATGTCGCCATCAGGGGTTCTTCACAGCAGCAGGATTATTCCTGGATTTGAACCTGGTCGGCCTGCATGCCTTTTTGACCTTGTACTGCGATGAAGCTGACTTTCTGGCCTTCTTTCAGGCTCTTGAAACCGTTGCCTTCAATCGCGCGGAAATGCACGAAAAGATCCGGACCGCTTTCGGGAGTGATAAAACCAAAACCTTTCTCGTCGTTAAACCACTTGACGGTACCGTTCTGACGATTCGACATGTCTTATTTCCTTGAAACTAAGTGAATGACAGCCTCTACCAATAGAGAACTGAAACTGGTTGCAAGGAGTAGTACGAAGTCGAACGGATGTAGCGGATCTAGACGATCTACTGCATCAGGCCACGATTTACAGCGACCCATGCAAACACAGTTGGTCAAACTCTACGCTAACTCCAAGGCAAATGCCAACCCCTCGCGCAGCCCTGTAACAGGGCGGTGCAGGCCGTTTGGCAGGCGTCTGTGAGGCAATGGTGAGCACCTGTCGGTACATCGGGTGGCGGTGTGTGCGTGGCATTGAATCCCGCGCAAGCGAGGGGCGGAAGTTGTGACGGTCCTGCCATGAGGTGAAGGTGTTCTGGTGGCCGATTGGCTGGTAAATGATTTCGGGCTGGACTTCATCGGGGTGAGGTGCTGTCGCGAATAGGTTTGCAGGCGAGTACAACGCCAGAGCATTGCGCCCTGGCGTTGTGGCGGACAGGTTTAGTCTGTTTCGATTCGCGAGTGTTCGCGGGTGTCCTTCATGGTGATGTAAACCAGCAGCGAACAGGCGATGCAGGCGGTGACATACCAGTAGTAGCCGGTTTCCATACCGATGTTCTTGAACCACAGGGCGATGAATTCAGTGGTGCCGCCGAAGATCGATACGGTCAAGGCGTACGGCAGACCAACCCCCAGCGCACGAATTTCGGTCGGGAACAATTCGGCCTTCACCACGGCGTTGATCGAGGTGTAGCCACTGACAATGATCAGCGCCGCCATGATCAGGAAGAATGCACCCCACCAGGTCTTGATGTCGTGCAGCATGGTGAGGATCGGCACGGTGCACAGCGTACCCAGGATGCCGAAAGCGATCAGGATCGGACGTCTGCCGATCTTGTCCGACAGTGCACCGATCACCGGTTGCAGGCACATGAACAGGAACAGCGTGGCCGCCGAAATCATAGTGGAGTCAGACAGGCTCATGCCCACCGTGTTTACCAGGTACTTCTGCATGTAAGTGGTGTAGGTGTAGAAGGCCAGGGTGCCACCCATGGTCAGACCGACCACGGTCATCAGTTCTTTGGGGTGACGCAGCAGGGTGCGCATCACCGGTTCTGTGGGCTTTTCCTTCTTGGTGAAGGATTTGGTCTCTTCCATACCGCGACGCAGGTACAGCGCAGTCACGGCGCACAAGGCGCCTATGACGAACGGTACGCGCCAGCCCCAGTCGTACAGCTGCTCGGCGGTCAGGGTTTGTTGCAGCACGATCAGCACGCCCAGGGCGATGAGCTGGCCGGAGATCAGGGTCACGTACTGGAAGCTGGAGAAGAACCCACGGCGCTCCTTGGTGGCCATCTCGCTGAGATAGGTGGCCGAGGTGCCGTACTCGCCGCCCACCGACAAGCCTTGCATCAGGCGCGCGACCACCAGCAGAACCGGGGCGAAGACGCCAATGCTTTCATAGCTGGGCGTCAGAGCGATGATCAGCGAGCCGAAGCACATCAGTAGCACTGAAGCCATCAAGGCCGCTTTGCGCCCCTTGCGGTCGGCGTACACGCCCATCAGCCAGCCACCGATCGGGCGCATCAGGAAACCCACGGCGAAGATCGCAGCCGTATTCAGAAGCTGCGCGGTCGTATCCCCTTGGGGGAAAAAGGCTTTGGCGAAGTAGAGGGAGAAGGCGGCGTAGACGTACCAGTCATACCACTCGACCATGTTGCCGACGGAGCCGCTAAAGATCGACTTCAGACGGCTGGAGGTGGTTTTGCTGACGGCCGACATAGCGGCCGCCCCCAGGGGCAGGGCATTGGAGTTATCCATCAAGAATCCTTCGATTATTTTTGTGGTGCGTGTGTAGGTGCTGCCTGCAAGGCCCATAGCAGGAGCTATGCCAACGCCAGATAGCGCGGTTTAGAGAGGTTTAAGGCAGTTTTTTAGGCGGAAAGCCGCTTATGTCGCGAAGGGGTGTAAGCGGAAAATTACCGATTGGCGAGCACGGACTATTTCTCGCGCATGAGCATCTCGTGCAGAAGTTCGCGATGCTGAATTTTCTCGCTGAAGGTGCGACGGATAACTGCAGGCAATAGGCCTCGAACGACTCCAGCCGCGCCGCGAGGGTATTGATGCTCGCACTGCCGGCGAGCGGAGCTAGGCCCGGTATCGTCGATGCTGAGGGAGCACGAGCACCGCTGTTCAGGCAATGCCGGCTTCTGGATAGCGGTCTGGTCTCATGGCCGAAACTGGCGATGCCCCAAAGATGCCCCAAAAGTTGGGCTTGCAAGGGAGGTTTAACGAAGCGCGGAAAATAAAAAACCGGCTCAGAAGGCCGGTTTTCTAGGGTTTCAGGTCGTTTCGGTACGTCCTGAGAAAATCTAATGGTGCCCGGGGGAGACTCGAACTGTTTCGTGTAGATGCCGCAAGCGCTGGGTTGTTATTAATCACGTTTGTTTTCTACTCACAAATCTACTCACTTTTTTAAATGCTGCTCCGCTTCTTGGTTCTTGCCGGTCACTTTCAAAATCTACTTTTGACGGTGCGAACAAACGTCTCCCCCGTCGTTCGGGCGTCAAAACTTCTAAGGTTTCGAGTCGGCCCCGGAGCAGGGCGTCGATGTGCAGGCCCGCCCAGACAGCCAAGTCAGGGGATATCCAGCGGGCGAAAGATACCGCCAGCTTCGGGTGCAACCAGGTGACCCCGCCACGTCCGCGCTGACCTCGAATTAAATCCCCTTTGTCGGTGGTATTTAGATGTTTGGCGAACGCGGTGAGCTATTGATGAGCTAACCTAGATGGCAATATGCAGTCATTCAAGACAAGGAGGTTGCCATGCTGGTCACTGTCGATCCATTTATGATTCTCGAAAACAAGGCCGCCAGGCAGCAGCCCTGGACTGTC
>CBIHQF010000110.1:0-8982 GCA_966211665.1 uncultured Pseudomonas sp.
CGCGCCGGTTCGGCGTTGACCGCCGAGATCGGCAACATGAAATCCACCGAGCAGCTGTCCAGCCTGGAAATGATCGGCGTCGACCCGCTGAAATACAGAGTTGCGCCGCGTTTGTGGGCCGGCTTCATCTCGATGCCGCTGCTGGCGATGATCTTCAGCGTGGTCGGTATCTGGGGCGCCGCCATGGTCGCCGTGGACTGGCTCGGCGTATACGAGGGCTCGTTCTGGGCCAATATGCAAAGCAGCGTTTATTTCCGCGAAGACGTGCTCAATGGTGTGATCAAAAGCATCGTCTTCGCTTTCGTGGTGACCTGGATCGCCGTCTTCCAGGGCTACGACTGCGAGCCGACCTCGGAAGGCATCAGTCGCGCCACGACCCGTACAGTGGTCTATGCCTCGCTCTCCGTGCTGGGGTTGGACTTCATTTTGACCGCTTTGATGTTTGGAGACTTCTGATGCAAAACCGCACCCTGGAAATCGGTGTCGGCCTGTTCCTGCTGGCCGGGCTGTTGGCCTTGTTGCTGCTGGCGCTGCGTGTCAGTGGCCTGGCGGTGGGCGATAGCAACGGTACTTATAAGGTCTACGCGCACTTCGAGAATATCGCCGGTCTGACCGTCAGAGCCAAGGTGACCATGGCCGGCGTGACCATCGGTAAAGTGACCGCCATCGATCTGGACCGCGATAGCTACACCGGGCGCGTGACCATGGCGATCGATGAGGATGTGAACAATCTGCCGCTCGACTCCACCGCTTCGATCCTGACCGCCGGTTTGCTCGGCGAGAAGTACGTCGGCATCAGCGTCGGCGGCGAGGAAGAAGTGCTCGAAGATGGCAGTACCATTCACGACACCCAGTCGTCGCTGGTATTGGAAGATCTGATCGGTAAATTCCTGCTCAATTCGGTCAATAAAGACCAGGCCAAATGATGAGGATACGGACAATGATTAAATCGCTGCGTAACAGCTTATGCGTACTGCTGGCCGCCCTGCCGTTGCTGGCCATCGCCGCGCCGGCGGCCCATGAGGTCGTGCAACGAACCACTGAAGTGCTGCTGGCGGATTTGAAGACCAATAAAGAGCGCTATCGCACCGATCCGGGCGCCTTTTATCAGGCCTTGAACGATATTCTCGGCCCCGTGGTGGACGTCGAGGGTATTTCCCGCGGGGTCATGACCGTGCGCTATTCGCGCCAGGCCACGCCGGAGCAAATGGCGCGTTTTCAGGAGAACTTCAAGCGCAGCCTGATGCAGTTCTATGGCAATGCCTTGCTCGAGTACAACAACCAGGATATCCGCGTGCTGCCGGCCAGCGGCGCTCAGGACCCGAAGCGCGCCGCGGTCAATATGGAAATCACCGATGGCAAGGGCGTCGTCTATCCGTTGTCCTACACCATGGTCAACGAAGGCGGCACCTGGAAGATGCGCAATGTGATCATCAACGGCATCAACGTCGGCAAGCTGTTCCGCGACCAGTTCGCCCAGTCCATGCAAAACCACAACAACGACCTGGATAAGGTCATCGCCACCTGGGCGGACACCGTGGCCAAAGCTCGCGAAACCAAGGGCGAGTCGTGAGTCGGGCCAGTATCGTCGAGCAGGCGCCGGGTGATTTTCAGTTGCTCGGTGTGCTGGATTATCTGAGCGGACCGGATCTGCGTGAGCAGGGTGCGCGCTTGATCGGCGCCAGTCAGGCGCGGGTCTGTACGATCGATTGCGCCGGTGTGAAGAAATCCAGCAGCGTCGGCCTGGCACTGTTGTTGGCATTTATGCGCGATGCGGGTACTGCAGGTAAAACCCTGGCAGTAAAGAATCTGCCCGAGGATATGCGCGGTATCGCCAGCGTCTGCGAGCTGCTCGAACTGCTGCCGCTCGAGTCCTGAGCCTTTGCGCTCGCCGCGCTTGGTCGGCCCATTGCCACGCGGGGTTCGCAGGCGCAGGGCTTTTTTTGTATGATGCTCGCCCCGCAGGCCGCGGACGCCGGTTCGGCCGATCCGCATAGGCCGCCCAAAATTCCGACAGGTTGCCACGCTCTGCTGTCGTTAATTCATGCATTGATCCGAGGTTGAGCATGCAGGCCTTAGAAGTAAAAAGTCTCCTGGAGGCTAAATTGCCGAACACCCAGGTGGAAGTTGAAGGCGAAGGCTGCAACTTTCAATTGAACCTCATCAGCGACGAATTGGCCGCCCTCAGCCCGGTCAAGCGCCAGCAACAGATTTACGCCCACCTGAACGCCTGGATCGCCGATGGCAGTATCCATGCCGTGAGCATGAAATTCTTCAGCCGTGCCGATTGGGCCGCGCGCTCCTAAACCGAGAGAATCATGGACAAACTGATTATTACCGGCGGCGTGCGCCTCGATGGCGAAATCCGCATTTCCGGGGCGAAGAACTCAGCCCTGCCGATTCTCGCCGCGACCCTGCTGGGCGATGCGCCCATCACCATCTGCAATCTGCCGCATCTGCACGACATCACCACCATGATCGAGCTGTTCGGGCGCATGGGCATCGAGCCGATCATCGACGAGAAGCTCAGCGTGGAAGTGGATGCGCGGGCGATCAAGACCCTGGTCGCGCCCTATGAGCTGGTCAAAACCATGCGCGCCTCGATCCTGGTGCTCGGCCCCATGGTCGCACGCTTCGGCGAAGCCGAAGTGGCGCTGCCCGGCGGTTGCGCGATCGGCTCGCGTCCGGTCGACCTGCACATCCGCGGCCTCGAAGCCATGGGTGCGATCATCGATGTCGAGGGCGGTTATATCAAGGCTAAGGCGCCGGAAGGCGGCTTGCGCGGGGCGCATTTCTTCTTCGATACGGTCAGCGTGACCGGTACCGAGAACATCATGATGGCCGCGACCCTGGCCAAGGGCCGCAGCGTGCTGGAAAACGCCGCGCGCGAGCCGGAAGTGGTGGATCTGGCCAATTGCCTGATCGCCATGGGGGCGAAAATTTCCGGTGCCGGCACCGACACCATCACCATCGACGGCGTCGAACGCCTCGGCGGCGCGCGCTTCAGCGTGATGCCCGACCGTATCGAAACCGGCACCTATCTGGTGGCGGCGGCGGCTACGGGCGGCCGGGTGAAACTCAAAGACACCGATCCGACGACCTTGGAAGCGGTGCTTTCCAAGTTGCAGGAAGCCGGCGCGGAAATCACCACTGGCGCCGACTGGATCGAGTTGGACATGAAGGGTAAGCGGCCGAAAGCGGTGAACGTGCGTACCGCACCTTATCCGGCGTTCCCGACCGATATGCAGGCCCAGTTCATCGCCCTCAACGCGATTGCCGAAGGCACCGGCACGGTGATCGAAACCGTGTTCGAAAACCGCTTCATGCACGTGCATGAAATGATCCGCATGGGCGCGCACATTCTGGTCGAAGGCAACACCGCCATCGTTACCGGCAGCGACAAGCTCAAGGGTGCGCCGGTCATGGCCACCGACCTGCGCGCTTCGGCCAGCCTGGTGATCGCGGCGCTGGTCGCCGAGGGCGATACCCTGATCGACCGCATTTACCACATCGACCGCGGTTACGAATGCATCGAGGAAAAACTACAGCTGCTCGGCGCGAAGATCCGCCGCGTGCCGGGTTGATGCCATGCTGACTATCGCGCTATCCAAAGGCCGGATTCTCGACGACACCCTGCCGTTGCTCGCTGCGGCCGGTATCGAACCGACCGAGAACCCGGATAAAAGCCGTAAGCTGATCATCCCGACGACGCTGGACGATGTGCGCTTGCTGATCGTCCGCGCCACCGATGTGCCGACCTATGTCGAGCACGGCGCCGCCGATCTCGGCGTGGCCGGCAAGGACGTGCTGATGGAATACGGCGGCCAGGGCTTGTACGAGCCGCTGGATTTGCGTATCGCCAGGTGCAAGCTGATGACCGCCGGTGCGGTCGGCGCTCCCGAGCCCAGGGGCCGGCTGCGTGTGGCCACCAAGTTCGTCAACGTAGCCAAGCGCTATTACGCCGAGCAGGGTCGCCAGGTCGACATCATCAAGCTCTACGGTTCGATGGAGCTGGCGCCGCTGGTGGGGCTGGCCGACAAGATCATCGACGTGGTCGACACCGGCAACACCCTGCGTGCCAACGGCCTGGAAGCCCAGGAACTGATCGCCACCATCAGTTCGCGGCTGATCGTCAACAAGGCCTCGATGAAGATGCAGCATGCGCGCATCCAGGCGCTGATCGATACCTTGCGCGAAGCGGTCGAGTCGCGACACCCCAGCTAATACCTCAACGCGGCAATACGCCGCGTTGTGACCGCCAGGGATGGCGGAAATGCCGGAAATGCAGGAGCATTTTTCGGCCCTCTCCGTGTCATAGCCAGAATTCTCAGGTGCCCGCGCGGAGCGGCTGGTACTCTACGGGCGCCCGAGCATTCGCCAATCATGAGGCCCGCTATGACCGCTGCTATCGCCATCCGCCGACTCAACGCCGCCGACCAGGATTTCGCCCGTCATCTGGATCATCTGCTGAGCTGGGAAAGCGTCTCGGACGATGCGGTCAACCAGCGCGTGCTGGACATCATCAAGGCCGTGCGCGAGCGCGGCGATGCCGCCTTGGTCGAATTGACCCAAAGGTTCGACGGCCTGGAGGTCGCCGGCATGGCCGACCTGATTCTGCCGCGCGAACGCCTGGAATTGGCCCTGAGCCGCATTACCGCCGAGCAGCGCCAGGCGCTGGAAACCGCCGCGGAGCGCGTGCGCAGCTACCATGAAAAGCAGAAACAGGACTCCTGGACCTACACCGAAGCCGATGGCACGGTGCTCGGGCAGAAGGTCACGCCGTTGGATCGCGCCGGTCTGTACGTGCCGGGCGGCAAGGCGTCCTACCCATCCTCGGTGCTGATGAACGCCATTCCGGCCAAGGTCGCCGGCGTGCCGGAAGTGGTGATGGTGGTGCCGACCCCGCGCGGCGAAATCAACGAGCTGGTGCTGGCCGCGGCCTGCATCGCGGGGGTCGACCGGGTGTTCACCATCGGTGGTGCGCAGGCCGTGGCCGCGCTGGCCTATGGCACCGAAAGCGTGCCGCCGGTGGACAAGATCGTCGGCCCCGGCAACATCTATGTCGCCACCGCCAAGCGCCACGTGTTCGGCAAGGTCGGCATCGACATGATCGCCGGGCCCTCGGAGATTCTCGTGGTCTGCGACGGCCGGACCGACCCGGACTGGATCGCCATGGACCTGTTTTCCCAGGCCGAGCACGACGAAGACGCCCAGTCGATTCTGCTCAGCCCGGATGCCGCCTTTCTCGACCGCGTGGCCGAGAGCATCGCCAAGCTGCTGCCGACCATGGAGCGCGCCGAAATCATCCGCGCCTCCCTCGAAGCGCGCGGCGCGCTGATCCAGGTCGCCGATATGGCGCAGGCCATCATCGTTGCCAACCGCATCGCCCCGGAACACCTGGAACTGTCGGTGGAAAACCCCGAACAGTACCTGCCGTCGATTCGCCATGCCGGTGCGATCTTTATGGGCCGCTACACCGCCGAGGCGTTGGGCGACTACTGCGCCGGGCCGAACCACGTATTGCCGACCTCCGGCACCGCGCGTTATTCCTCGCCGCTGGGTGTATACGACTTCCAGAAGCGTTCGTCGATCATCCATTGCTCCGCCGATGGTGCTTCCGAGCTGGGCAAGACCGCCTCGGTGCTGGCCCGTGGCGAATCGCTGACCGCCCACGCGCGCAGCGCCGAATACCGCATTAAAAGCTAGCGGCAAGCTTCAAGCCGCAAGCGACAAGTCTGTTGTGTGGGCTGGACAACGCTTTGCTTGTCCGCCTTCGCCAATCCGATCGGTGGAAAACGCTGCGCGGTTTTCCACCCCACGGCAACCCGATCACATTCGAGGAGAGAAGGGCGGATGAGCAAATTCTGGAGCCCCTTCGTCAAAGACCTGGTGCCCTATGTGCCGGGCGAGCAGCCGAAGCTGGCCAAGCTGGTCAAGCTCAATACCAACGAGAACCCCTACGGTCCGTCGCCCAAGGCGCTGGCCGCCATGCAGGCCGAGCTGAACGACAGCCTGCGCCTGTACCCGGACCCCAATGGTGAGCGCCTGAAGCAGGCGGTGGCCGATTACTACGGTGTGCAGCCCACCCAGGTATTCGTCGGCAACGGCTCCGACGAGGTGCTGGCGCATGCCTTTCACGGCCTGTTCCAGCACGACAAGCCGCTGCTGTTCCCGGATATCAGCTACAGCTTCTACCCGGTTTACTGCGGCCTCTATGGCATCGCCTCGGAGGCGATCCCCCTGGACGAGCAGTTCCAAATCCGCATCGAGGATTACGCGCGGCCGAACGGTGGCATCGTTTTTCCCAACCCCAACGCGCCGACCGGTTGCGTGCTGGCGCTGGACGCCATCGAGCGGTTGCTGGCGGCCAATCCGGATTCGGTGGTGCTGGTGGACGAGGCCTATATCGACTTCGGCGGCCAGAGCGCCATCGCCTTGGTGGATAAGTACCCGAACCTGCTGGTCAGCCAGACGCTGTCCAAGTCGCGTTCGTTGGCCGGTTTGCGGGTCGGTTTCGCCGTCGGCCATCCGGACCTGATCGAGGCCTTGGAGCGGATCAAGAACAGCTTCAACTCCTACCCGCTCGATCGTCTGGCGATTGCCGGGGCGGCGGCGGCATTCGAGGATCGCGACTACTTCGAGCAGACCTGCCGCCAGGTCATCGAAAGTCGCGAAAGCGTCGTCGCCGGCTTGCAGGCGTTGGGCTTCGAGGTGTTGCCTTCGGCCGCCAACTTCGTCTTCGCCCGTCACCCGCACAAGGATGCCGCGACCCTGGCCGCCGGCCTGCGCGAGCAGGGCGTGATAGTGAGGCACTTCAAACAGGCGCGGATCGCCCAGTTCCTGCGTATCAGCATAGGTGCGCCGGAGCAGAACCAGGCGTTGCTGGACGCTCTGCAAGGGTTTTAGTCGTTATTCGCAAGGCCTTCTACCCTGGAGGGTGGATCGGGCGCGTAGCTGACGCCTCATCCATCCACCAACTGCGACGGTGGATGAAAAGGCGTCAAGCTCCCGTAGCCCGGATAAGCCTTGGCGCAATCCGGGATTACGCCACCCGGATTACGCTGCGCTTATCCGGACTATGCAAAGCCGGTATTACTCGCTGTGGGCTTCGCCGAGGAAGGTCAGCGAGGCGAACAGACCACGGGTTTCGATATCCGGATCGTTGGTCACCGGTAAGCTGGCTTCGGCGGCGATGATATTCAGCCCTTCGTTACGCACCATGACCTGGGCACGGCCTGCCGCATCGGTCTTGGCGCTGATCTGGTGCGGGGCGCCACGGTAGTCGCCGATCAGCTCGATGCCCTCGGCGGGCTTGCCGTCGATCAGCACGCGCACCGGCAGCGGCTTGCCGACGCCGACTGCTAGCGGGTCGGCCTCCGGTACTATGACCATCTTCAACTGATCCAGCGCCGGCAGGCTGACGCCTTCGTGGTAGATCGCCAGGCTGTACTTGAAGGTATGCAAGGACTGGGTCGACGTGGGCACCTTGCTGCGTCCTTGGTTGATCCACTGCTTGTCCGGGGTCAGCGACCAGGGGCCGTTATCCAGCGCCACGGCGACGACGGCCGGTGGGTTCAGCGGCTCCAGGCGGGCATGGTCGTCCAGGCGCTTGACCGTGACCGGGATCATCTTGCCGCGGCTGTCGTAAGCCCAGGCGCCGCTGATCTTCGCGGCCTTGAAGGCATTGTCCTCGGCGCCATGGCCATAGATGGTTTCGATATTGCCGCGACGTTGTTCGGTCCACAGGCCGTGGGCGTCGACCTGGCCGATAAACAGGGTGGCGGCGAGTAACGGAAAGATGTGTTTCATGGAAGGTCCTCGGGGTTAGAGATCGATGGTCAGGTTGAGGCTGAAATTGCGCGGCTCGCCGGGCATGACCCAGAGATTGCTGTAGGAGCGTTCGTAGTACTTCTCGTCGAACAGGTTGTTGAGATGGGCGCCGACTTTGATCCGCGGGTTGATCGGGTAATGGGCGAGCAGGTCGACGGTGTGGTAGGCCGGCAAGCTGAAATCGCTGCCTGCCTGGCCCGAGCGGTCGCCGACATAAGTGAAGGCCGCGCCCACGTCCGAGCCGCGCAGCCAGCCGTTCTGGAATTCGTAGACGCCGAGCAGGCTGCCGCTTTGCCGGGCAACGCCGAGTAGACGACTGCCGGCCGGCAGCGCTTCGTCGCCCTTGGTGACCTCGGCATCGATAAAGGCGAAGGCGCCGATAACCCGCAGCGCATCGGTCAACTGACCGCTGAGCTGCAGATCGAAGCCCTGGCTGCGCGCTTCCCCGGCAGCGGTCTGAAAGCTGGCATCGAGCGGGTCGGCGGTCAGCACGTTTTCCTTGGTCAGATGGAAGGCGGCGACGGTCGCACTGAGGCGGTCGTCGAGCAGCTCGAGCTTGAGGCCCGTCTCGTAGCCGATACCTTGTTCCGGGTCGAACGGCCGGCCGTTGCGATCGAGGCCGTTATTCGGTTTGAACGAGGTGGATGCGTTGGCGAACAGGCCGACGGCCGGGGTCAGCTGATAGAGCAGGCCGGCGCGCTGGGTCAGGGCATCGTGCCGCTGGCTGCTGCGCCCGCCGGTAGCCTTATTGTCGATACTCTGGTCGAAACGCTCGAAACGCATCCCGAACACGCCGCGCAGGCGCTCGCTGAAGACGATCTGGTCCTGCAGGTTGAGCGCATGGCTTTGCACCTGCTCGTGGGCGTCGCTGCCCGAGCGCGCGCCGGTTGGGCGCGGGCGGCCGTAGACCGGGTCGTAGATATCGATAGTGCTGCGCGGGCGAATCTCGGTGATCCGCTCGTTCTTGCGGTAGTTCTCGTACTCGCTGCCGATCAGCAGCTGGTGTTGTAGCCCGCCGAACTGCAGTTCACCGCGCAGTTCCAGCTGGGTAATGCTGTCGTGCCAGGTGGTTTCGCGCTCGCGGAAGCGCCGCGTCAGGGTGCGTCCGTCGCCCGCGAGGGTCTGGTTTTCCGAGGCATCGCCGGCCAGCTC
>CBIHQF010000111.1:0-8950 GCA_966211665.1 uncultured Pseudomonas sp.
ATGTCACGCTGTTCTTTGGCAAACTCGCGCAGAATGTCCGGCCTGCGGCTGACCAGGGTCGTCGGGGTATATTGGGAAAATTGGGTGGCGAAGAGTTTTTCATTGCAGTCGCGTAGGCTTTGCGGGCGATTGACCACCAGCACCCCCTCTTGCTCGGCTTGTTCCAGCAAGTAGGTGGAGTAAACGAATTCATTATCGAAGGGTGGATCCTTGCGCATCAGGATCACATCCAGTTCGGTCAGCGCCACATCCTGTTCGTCGCCGAGTTCGTACCAGTGCAGCGGATCGTTGAAGACCTGGAGCGGATTGAGACGGGCGCGGGCTTGCCCTCTGGCCTGGTAAAGATCTTTCTGCTCCATATAAAAGAGTGACCAGCCCCGCGCTTGAGCCGCGAGCAGCATGGCGAGCGAGCTGTCTTTTTTGAAAGAGATCCGGGCGATGGGATCCATGACGATGCCGAGGCGGACGCTCATTGGCGCTTCTCCGTAAGGGTGGCGGCTGAAGAGTGGATTCTAACCCCTGTTGTCGGGGCGGTGCTGGCGAAATGGGCGGTCAAGGAAAAACCCCCGTGTTCCGGGGCTTATAGATTGCATCTGGAGAGTATGCTAAAAAGGCCGAACGGTCGGGTTGCAGCCCGTCGATGGCAGGGCCTCAGGCGCACTGATACAGACGCAGAAAAATAACGACTCACCGAGGCGATGGTAGGGCAAACATGGAACAACATTCCGAGGGTTTGAGGGTAATGGTGATCGACGATTCGAAAACGATTCGGCGCACCGCAGAAACCCTGCTGAAGAAGGTGGGTTGCGAGGTAATTACCGCAGTGGATGGCTTCGATGCTTTGGCAAAGATCGCCGATACCCACCCCAATATCATTTTTGTCGACATCATGATGCCGAGGCTGGATGGCTATCAGACCTGTGCCCTGATCAAGAACAACAGTGCTTTCAAATCCACTCCGGTGATCATGCTGTCCTCCAAGGACGGCTTGTTCGATAAAGCCAAAGGCCGCATCGTGGGCTCCGACCAGTACCTGACCAAGCCCTTCAGCAAAGAAGAGCTGCTCGGTGCTATAAAAGCCCATGTGCCTAACTTCACCCCGGTGGACCAAGCATCCTGACGTCTTGCTGGATAGCCCAAGGCACCGCTTTCGTGGCGCTTCTGAAGCTCTCTCTATGTATTGGAAAACACCATGGCTCGAATTCTGATTGTTGATGATTCCCCAACCGAAATGTACAAACTGACCGCCATGCTGGAAAAGCACGGGCATCAAGTACTCAAAGCGGAAAACGGTGCCGATGGCGTCGCCCTGGCGCGCCAGGAAAAACCCGACGCGGTATTGATGGATATCGTCATGCCGGGCCTCAACGGCTTCCAGGCGACCCGTCAGCTGACCAAGGATGCGGAAACCAGCCATATCCCGGTGATCATCGTCACCACCAAGGACCAAGAAACCGACAAGGTCTGGGGTAAGCGCCAAGGCGCGAAAGATTACCTGACCAAGCCGGTCGACGAAGCCACGCTGCTGAAAACCCTGAATGCCGTATTGGCCGGCTAACGCGGTGGCAATGCGCAACTAACTATAATAAAAGGCCGCGGTTGGCATGTCGGAAGCCCAAACACCCTTTCAAACGCTCCTTGAAATCGACCAGCGTTGTCGGTCGCTTGCGGCTGGCCTGCCTTCGCAGAAGGCGGTGGTGCAAACCTGGAGCGGTATCGGTTTTCGCATGGGGGATCGGTTTTTCGTTGCGCCGATGGGTGAGGTCGGCGAAGTTCTGCACGAGCCCCGGCACACGCTGCTGCCCGGCGTGAAAAGCTGGGTGAAAGGAGTGGCGAACGTGCGTGGTCGTCTGCTGCCGGTGATGGATTTGTGTGGTTTCTTCGGCAACGAATTGTCGCCGCTGCGCAAGAAACGCCGTGTTCTGGTGGTCGATCACCAGGAGGTATTCGCCGGCCTGACGGTCGACGAAGTGTTCGGTATGCAGCATTTCCCAGTGGATACCTTCTCCGAGCAGCTGCCGCCACTCGAAGCCTCGATTCAACCTTTCATCCACGGCGTATTTCAGCGTGAGCAGCCCTGGTTGGTGTTCAGCCCGCATGCGTTGGCTAAACACCAGGGGTTCCTCGATGTGGCGGTTTAATAAATTTTCGGTTGGGTCGGCACTGCCGGCCTTTTGTCGTTACATGGAAACCGTAGTGCGATCGGTCCAGGCGGGGGCCAGATAATGAAAAAACTAAATGCAAGCAATCTATTGGCAGGTACGCGCAGTAGCTCGTTGATCGCGGGGCTGTTTATCGCCCTGATCGTATCCATCGTGCTGTTGTTCGCCAACTTCGCCTACCTCAACACCCAATCGACCTACGACACCGAATACATCAGTCACTCCGGTGAACTGCGTGTTCTGTCCCAGCGGATCGCCAAGAACGCCACCGAAGCGGCGGCCGGTAAGGCCGAGGCCTTCGGCTTGTTGCGCGATGCGCGCAACGACTTCCAGACCCGCTGGGGTTACCTGACCGAAGGTCATGAGGAAAGCGGTGTACCGCCCGCACCGGAATCCGTGCAAACGCAGATGGCCGCCGTGCAGCAGGACTGGGACAGCCTGCGGGGCAATACCGACGCCATCCTGGCCAGCGAGCAGACCATCCTGTCGCTGCACCAGGTAGCCGCGACCCTGGCGGAAACCATTCCGCAACTGCAGGTCGAGTACGAAGAAGTGGTCGACATTCTGCTGGAGAGCGGCGCACCCGCGGCCCAGGTCTCGGTAGCGCAGCGTCAGTCGCTGCTCGCCGAACGTATTCTCGGCTCGGTCAACAAAGTACTGGCCGGTGACGACGACTCGGTGCAAGCGGCGGATATGTTCGGCCGCGACGCCAGCCTGTTCGGCCGCGTACTCAGCGCGATGCTGGAAGGCAACGCCGCGATGGAGATTTCCCAGGTGACGGACGTCGAAGCCCTCGAGCGTCTGGCGGAAATTTCCGAGCTGTTCGAATTCGTTTCCGGCTCGGTGGACGAAATTCTCGAAACCTCGCCCGAGCTGTTCCAGGTGCGGGAATCGGCGAACGGGATTTTCACCGTATCGCAAACCCTGCTGGACAAAGCGTCCGAGCTGGCCGCTGGTTTCGAAGACCTGGCCGACGGCCGGGCGATCAACACCCTGGCCGGTTATGTCCTGGGTATTCTGGCGCTGGGTTCGATCATCCTGATCGGTATCGTGATGGTGCGTGAGACCAACCGCCGCTTGGCCGAAACCGCCGAGAAGAACGAACGTAACCAGGCGGCGATTCTGCGTCTGCTCGACGAAATCGCCGACCTCGCCGACGGTGACTTGACCGTGGCCGCGACCGTAACCGAAGACTTCACCGGCGCCATCGCCGACTCCATAAACTATTCCATCGACCAACTGCGCGACCTGGTAGCCACGATTAACCTGACCGCCGTTCAGGTAGCCGGTGCGGCCCAGGAAACCCAGGCCACGGCGATGCATCTGGCCGAAGCTTCCGAGCACCAAGCCCAGGAAATCGCCGGTGCATCCGCGGCGATCAACGAAATGGCCGTGTCGATCGACCAGGTATCGGCGAACGCCTCGGAGTCGTCCGCGGTAGCGGAACGTTCCGTAGCCATCGCCAACAAGGGTAACGAAGTCGTACACAACACCATCACCGGCATGGATAACATCCGTGAGCAGATCCAGGACACCTCGAAGCGGATCAAACGCCTCGGTGAATCGTCCCAGGAGATCGGTGACATCGTCAGCCTGATCAACGACATTGCCGACCAGACCAACATCCTCGCACTGAACGCCGCGATCCAGGCCTCCATGGCCGGTGACGCGGGCCGCGGCTTCGCCGTGGTAGCGGACGAAGTACAGCGCCTTGCGGAACGTTCCTCGGCGGCGACCAAACAGATCGAAGCGCTGGTTAAAACGATTCAGACCGACACCAACGAAGCGGTTATCTCAATGGAACAGACCACTTCCGAAGTGGTGCGCGGTGCCCGCCTGGCACAGGACGCCGGGGTGGCGCTGGAAGAGATCGAGAAGGTATCCAAGACCCTCGCGGCCTTGATTCAGAACATCTCCAACGCGGCACGCCAGCAGGCTTCTTCGGCGGGCCATATCTCCAACACCATGAACGTGATTCAGGAAATCACCTCGCAGACGTCGTCCGGTACCACGGCTACCGCCAAGAGCATTGGTAATCTGGCCAAGATGGCCAGCGAGATGCGTAAGTCGGTTTCCGACTTCACCTTGCCGGATGCCGGGGACAACGCCTGAGAGGCAACGCGCTGACCCGGATGGGTCGCCGCCGTATATAACCCATGGCCACGAGCGAGAGGGACGACATGCAGCCAGGCGTCTGGGCTCTGCAACCGGTGGCGGACATGTCCGCCGCGGAGTTCCGCAAGTGGCAGACGTTGCTTGAAGAGCGCACCGGTGTAGTGGTCAACGAGCAACGTCGGGCGTTTCTGCAAACCAACCTGACCGCGCGGATGCGCGAATTGGGCGTAACGGATTACACCAGCTATTACCAGCAGGTAACCGCTGGGCCGCGTGGCGCCGTGGAGTGGTCCACGCTGTTGGATCGATTGACCGTTCAGGAAACCCGCTTTTTCCGTCATCGTCCCTCATTCGAGGTGCTCGAGCATTACCTGCGTGAACGCTTGGCGCAGGGTTTGCAGCGGCCGTGGGAGATGTGGAGCGTGGGCTGCTCCAGTGGTGAAGAGCCGTACTCGCTGGCGATTACCGCCGCGGAAGTACTGCGCGACAGCGAACGCCCCGAGCATTTTGGCGTAACGGGTACGGACATCAGCCTGAATGCCCTGAGCAAGGCGCGGGATGGCCAGTACTCGGCGCGCAGGTTGGACCAGATGGATGAAGACCTGAGTCGGCGTTATTTCCTGACTCAACCGGATGGACGCTTGAAAATCATGCCGAGCCTGGCGGCGCGTGTTTGCTGCGCCAGGCTCAACGTTCTGGAGTTGGCCAAGGCGCCGATGTCCGGGATGGATGTTATTTTTTGTCAGAACTTGCTGATTTATTTTCGTCGCTGGCGGCGCCGCGAGATCCTCAATCGTCTGGCCGAGCGCCTGGCACCGGGTGGTCTGCTGGTGGTGGGAGTGGGCGAGGTGGTCGGTTGGCAGCATCCGGAGTTGATTCCGGTGGCCGATGAGCGAGTGCTGGCGTTTACCCGCAAGGGATAGGTTTATGAGTGGAGTGGCTATGGGTGATCGGCACGACTATGTCGCCCTGGAGTGGGTCAAAGGCGAAATCGCGGAAACCCTGAAGCAGGCGCGTCAGGCCCTGGAGGCGTTCGTCGAGAACCCCCAGGACTCGACACGCATGCGTTTCTGCCTGACCTACGTGCACCAGGTGCAAGGCACCCTGCAGATGGTCGAGTTCTTCGGTGCGGCATTGCTCGCCGAGGAAATGGAGCATCTGGTTCAGGCGCTGATAGACGGCCGCGTGACCAACCAGGGCGAAGCCCTGGAAGTGCTGATGCAGGCCATCCTGCAATTACCGGTTTACCTCGATCGGATTCAGACCGCCCGGCGCGATCTGCCCATGGTGGTGTTGCCGCTGCTCAACGACTTGCGCGCGGCCCGTGGCGAAAAGCTGCTCTCGGAAACCAGCCTGTTCGCCCCGGATATGTCGGCGCGGGTGCCGGCCTTGTCCAGCGAATCCATTGCCGCGCTGCGTACCAACGAACTGCCGCAATTGCTGCGCAAGCTACGGCAGATGCTGCAAGTGGCGCTGGTCGGCGTGATCCGCAGCCAGGACCTGCCGACCAACTTGGGTTACATGGCCCGGGTCTTCGCGCGCCTGGAAACGCTGTGCAAGGACGCCCCGCTCGCCGCTTTGTGGCAAATCGCTTCGGGCATGGTCGAAGGTCTGGCCAACGGCAGCGTGAGCAACGGCGCCAGTGTGCGGACCTTGCTGCGTCAAGTCGACAAGGAGCTCAAGCGCCTGGTCGAGCAGGGCGCCGACGGCATCAACCAGCCCGCCCCCGATGAACTGAACAAGAACCTGCTGTTCTATGTGGCCAAGGCCTCGGCCCAGTCGCCGCGTCTGCAGGCGCTGAAAGAGCAGTACCGCCTCGCTGAGGCCCTGCCCGATAGCGACGTGATCGATGAGGAGCGCGCGCGCCTGGCCGGACCCGACCGCGACGCCATGCGTTCGGTGGTCGGCGCCTTGTGCGAAGAACTGGTACGGGTCAAGGACAGCCTCGATCTGTTCGTGCGTAGCGACCGTAAGCAGCTTGGCGATCTGGAAGCGCTGATGGCGCCCTTGAAGCAGATCGCCGACACCCTCGCCGTGCTCGGTTTCGGCCAGCCGCGTAAAGTCATCGTCGATCAGCTGGAAGTCGTGCAGGGCTTGTCCCAGGGCAAGCAGGAGCCCAGCGATGCGGTGCTGATGGACGTCGCCGGCGCGCTGCTGTACGTCGAAGCGACCCTTGCCGGCATGGTCGGCCCCGCCGAAGACTCGGCGCGCGAAGAGAGCCATCTGCCGACCACCGACGTGGCGCAGATCCACCAGTTGGTGATCAAGGAAGCGCGCAACGGCCTGGAACAGTCGAAAGACGCGATCATCGAATTCATCGCATCGCAATGGAATCATGAACACCTCGCGCGCGTGCCGGAACTGCTGACCCAAGTGCGCGGCGGACTGGCGATGATTCCGCTGACCCGCGCCGCGGACTTGCTGAACGCCTGCAATCGCTACATTCAAGAACAGCTGCTGGCGCGCAAGGCCGTTCCCAACTGGCAGAACCTCGACACCCTGGCCGATGCCATCACCAGCGTCGAGTATTACCTCGAGCGCCTGGCCGAAGACCATGCGACCCAGGGCGATATGATCCTCGACGTGGCCGAAGAAAGCCTGGAAAGCCTGGGTTATCCGCTCAAGGAAAAAACGTCGATCCTCGACCGTCTCGAGCCCCCGGCAGAGTCGTTCTCGCCCCACGCCGACCCGCTGGACGAAATCGAAGTGCTGGCCGACGAACCCGTCGAAGCCTTTGCGGCCGATTTGCCATTCGAGTCGGAAGAGCCGCAGTCTGACCTTCAACAGCTGCCGCCGAGCGATGAACTGAGCATCGATTTCGGCGATTTGAGCGATGAGACAACGCTCGTCGAGCAACCTGTCGACGATGCCGGCTGGAACGAGCAGCCGCTCGAAGGCGAACTCGAACTCATCGATTTCAGTGCCGAGCCAGTCGACACCGACTGGTCTCCAGCGCCCGAATCCGATGCGGGTCAAGCGTTGCCGCAGCCGCTGATCGACGAAGACACTTCGCTTGAAGCCTTCGGCCTGGATGAGCTCGATGGCCCCGTTACCTGGGACGAAGCCGAGATCGCCGAGTTGGAGTTGCCCGACGTAGAGTTGCCGAGCGCGCCCGAGGTACAGGAGCGCCCCGCGGTCGACGCCGACAAGCCGCTGTCGATGGCCGATGTCATGGCCGGGCCGGTGCAGGCGATCAATCCGCCGGCCCATGACGTGCCGCCGAGCCTGTTGCCGCCACCCGCGGATGAAGAGCCGATCGATGACGAATTGCTGGAAGTCTTTATCGAGGAAGTCGGCGAGGTGCTGGAAACCATCGCCGAATACATGCCGCGGTGGTGCGCCAATACCGATGATAGGGACGCGTTGGTAGAACTGCGTCGCGCCTTCCATACCCTCAAGGGCAGCGGGCGCATGGTGCGCGCGCTGATTATCGGCGAACTGGGCTGGTCGATCGAGAATCTGCTCAATCGCGTGCTCGATCGCAGCATCGAACCGTCCGCCGAGGTGCAACAGGTGGTTGCCGATGTGGTGGCATTGATGCCGTCTCTGATCGACGAGTTCGCCGCCAAAGCGCAGCGCCAACGCGACGATGTCGATCGCCTGGCGGCCACCGCCTACGCGCTGGCCAAGGGGCAAGCGCGCCCAAAAACTGAAGCCTCGGTCGCCCAGGTAGCCGCGTCAGAGGGCATCGCCGAGGCTGCCAAGCAAGAGGCCATGGAAGAGCTCGACGAGCCCCTCGATCCACAGTTGCTGGAGATTTTCCGCAACGAGGCCGAAACCCATCTCGATACCCTGGTCGGGTTTCTTGCCGATTGTGCGCAAGAACTACCCCAGGCCATCACCGACGACCTGCAGCGCGCCCTGCATACGCTCAAGGGCAGCGCCTATATGGCCGGCATCGCGCCGGTGGCGGAAATCGCCGCGCCGTTGGAGAAGCTGGTCAAGGAATTCAAGGCCAACCTGATCCCCATGGACTTGGCCGAGGCCGAGTTGTTGAGCGCGGCGGAAAAAATGATCCGCCAGGGCCTCTCGCAACTGGAGAGCGATCCGCTGGCGCCGCTGGAGGGCGCCGCCGAATTTCTCGAGCAGGTGCAAAAGCTCCACCACGACCGGCTGGATGCCGCCAAGGTCGGCCGTGAAAGCGAACAGGGCGAAACCCGCGACCCGCAACTGATCGGCATCTTCCTCGCCGAGGGCATGGATATCCTGCTCGATGCCGAGGATTTACTGAAACGCTGGCGCGAGCACCCATCGGAGCGCCAGGAGCTGAGCGCGCTGCTGGAAGAATTGACGACCCTGAGTCGCGGCGCCGAGATGGCCGAGCTGCCGCAGATCGATGAACTCTGCGAAGGTTTGCTGGACCTCTACGGCGCGGTAGAAGAAGGCAGCCTGGCGGTTAGCGAGCGCTTCTTCAGCGAGGCCGAGCAGGCCCATGAAGCCTTGATCAGCATGATGGATCAGGTCGCCGCCGGTCTGCAGGTCAGTGCCCGTCCCGAGCGCGTCGCCGCCTTGCGCAACCTGCTCGACGAAGCCCTGGACCCGGGTAAATTGGCCTTGCTGTCGAGCGATGGCCAGAGCGGTATCGACATCGTCGAACTGGACGTCGCCACTGCCGCGCCGCAGGAAACGCAATGGCCGGGCGAAGATAACGGCGTGGATGACAGTGAAGAGAT
>CBIHQF010000112.1:0-8928 GCA_966211665.1 uncultured Pseudomonas sp.
TTGCCGCGCGTTGGCCTCCAAGGCGCGGGTAGCGCCGCGCTATCTGGAGCAGGTCGCCACTGTGGGCAATGGTTCACGCGACCCGCGCGGCTGGTCGATCAGCACCTTCTATCTGGCCTTGCTGCAGCCGGATACCGTGCTGGAAGGCGAGGATTTGTGCTTTGTCGCGTTGAGCGCCGTGCTCGATGGGCGCTTGGTGTTGCCCTTCGATCACGCTCAATTGGTCGCCCAGGCGTTCGAGCGGCTCGGTGCCAAGTCGGTATACACCTCATTACCGCTCTATCTGCTGGCGCCGCGCTTTACCGTGACCGAAGCCTTGGGCGCCTTTCAGGCCTGTCTCGGCCAGGCGGTCCAGCACACGACCTTACGCGGGCGGCTGGAGCGTATGAAGCAACAGGGCTGGATTGCTGAAACGGGCGAGAAGAATTACCCGAAGATGGGGCGCCCGCAGAACTTGCTGGAGCATCAGGCCCGATCGGACGTTGCCTTTATTTTCGACCGCAGTGTGCTGAGTTAGGGCAAGCGTGAATTGCGGGCAAAAGAAAGGGCGCCTGAGAAGGCGCCCAAAAGTGATGATCTATGGAGTAAGTCCACTAACTGAGAGCAATCGTTCGCGCATTTAGTTCATGTCTACCGACGAACGGTCGTTATTTCCCTGGCGTCAGCAGCAGCCGCTTGCTGCCGTAGACCTTGTCCAGGTTCTTCGATTGAAAGGGGAAGCTCATGTACTGGCCCTTGCGCCAGGCCTCGATGCCGTCGGCGTAATGCGCGCTGGCCGGGTTGCCGGATTGGCCCGAACTGTTCACCCCGATCAGTGGCTCCTCGCGGCCGAAATCGACCACCATGCGCATGGCCGGGATCAGCCAGGTGTCGAAATCCTGCCCCCATCGATAAGCCGACACATTGAGGGTGCTGTGGTCGCCACCCGCCGGGTAGGGGCCGCGATCGAGGTAATCCTTCAGCGAATGGATCCCTGCACGTTGGCTGGCGCTCAGATGGGGCGCGATTCGGCTGCTCTCGCTGCGCCACTCGTAGGTGTGCAGCTTGCCCCATTGCCAGGCGCTGCGCTCCTGGCCCAGCTTGGTTTCGGCAAAGGTCACGGCGGCCGCCAGGCTGCGCGCCAGAATGGCCGGTTTGTCTTCCTGCTGAGGAGTGCCGGTATCGTTCCAGAACGGGCTGTCGTCGCGGCTGAGCAGGTGGTCGGCCTGGGCCGAATAGGAGGTGTTGGCCGTTGTCACGAGGGCCTGCCAGGCCGGCTGGGTGTCCGGCCCCAGTTCGTCGAGGAAGATCTGCCGGGCGCTTTGGTGCAGGAAGGCGCCGTATAGCGCGGCATCCGCCGAGTCGGCCGCGAGCTTACCGTCGAACGCCATTAGGCGGCGTTGGGCTTCCTCGGCCTTTGCGCGTTCCTCTGCGGGCAGCGCTGCTATGGCCTGTTTAAGAGGCTCGGCCATGCCGGGCGCGGCGAACATCGCTTGCAGCTTGGCGACGAACAGTGAGGTCTGGTCGTATTGCATGGCGATCATGCTGGCGCTGTCGTGCTTGCCGCTGCCGGCCAGTTGCGCGATGCGCTCGGCGCGTTCCGGGTAGTACCAGGAGTTGGATAGCTGCATGCCGTAACCGCGCGGCACCGTGCGCTGGTTGGCGGTGCCGAGCCAACCCTCGGCAGGGTCCTGGTCGTAGGGGTGGAGCATGGGTTCGGCAAAGCCATCCCAATCGTAGCGACCGTCCCAGCCGGGCGAAGGCAGCAGGCCCAGGCCTTCGCGGCGGTTGGGGAAGCGCCCGGTGACTTGCCAGCCGATATGCCGGGCATCGGCAAACAGGATATTCAGCGGCATCGCGCGCACCTCGCGGGTGGCTTCGAAGGCCTGGTCGAGGTTCTGCGCGCGGGACAGGTCGAAGAACGCATCGAGACTTTTATCGGCTTCGAACTGCGCGGTTTGCAAGGCCAGGCCATAACCGCTGTTCAGTTGCAGCGGTTGCAACGGGTGCTTGCGCTCGCCCAGTACGGCGTTCAGCAGCGGCCCATGGCGGGTCTCGTGCAGGGTTTCGCGGATCGGCCGCTGGCCTTTGATGAAAAAGGTTTCCTGGCGTTCGCGGGTGGCCAGCCATTTACCGTCGGCCTGGTAATAAAGGCGGTTACCTTCGCGCTTGAGCTTCTCCAGAAACAAATCCTGGTTGTCGCCCATGACCATGGTCATGCCCCAGGCCACTTTGCCGTTGAAGCCGGCGACTATCGCCGGCACGCCGGCAATCGAAATGCCCGCGGCCTGGAATTTCGGCGAACGGATTTGCACGAAGTTCCACGCCGAGGGCATCGACAGCGGCAGGTGGATGTCGTCGGACAGCAGGCTTTTGCCGCTGCGGCTGTTTTGCGGGGCGATGGCCCAGTTGTTCGAGGCGGCTACCCCGAGCATATGCAGGTCGGCGAATTGGCGAGAGGTCTTCTCGAGCATGGCGAGCCCTGGGAACTGTCCGGCCAACTGGAGCCCCTTGAGTTTATCGGCTTCTTCGAATGGCAGCGGTTCATCCGGATAGGTCGGCAGGAGCCAGGCGAGCCGTTCGCTGCCGACTTTTTGCGCCATGACCAGGGCGGCGATTTCTTCTTGCAGATTGACCGCCAGGCCGAAGTTCAGCAGACAGAACACCAGCACCGAATCTTCGGCTTTCCAGTAAGCCGGGCGGTAGCCCGACTCGGCCAGATCCATCGGCAATTTATCGCGATAGCGGAACAGGTAGGCGTTCACCCCGCGGGCATATACCTCGAAGAAACGCTGCAGGCGCGGCGAGGCATTGCGGTATAGGACCTCGGCGCTCTTCTTCAGGTTGACCGCGCGCATGAAGCGGTCGACTTCCAGCACGCCCGGGCCGGCCATTTCCGCCAGGCGGCCCTCGGCTATCAAACGCAGGCCGACCATCTGGCTGAGGCGATCGCTGGCGTGCACATAACCCAAGGCGAACAACGCGTCATGGAAGCTGTTGGTTTCGATCAGCGGCATGCCGAGCGCATTGCGCCGCACCGTCACGCTCTGCGCCAAGCCCTTGATCGGCACAATGCCCTGGTCGGGATGCACGCTGGCGCTGTAACGGCTTTGAAGAAAGGCTTGGCAACCAGTCAGGGCCACGGCAACCGTCAGGGCTGCCGCGAGACTGAGGAGGGTAAGGGGACGGACGGCACGCAATGACATGCTGCAAGCTCCTGGCAGGAGACGAACGGTTCGGGGGTGAAAGTGCTGTTCAACTACGCCGGCGCGACTGCGGCGCCGACTCTATGATCGTTAATGCAGCGCCGGGTTCAGGCGGCCTTGGAGGCGCGCGCCAGACCCTCGTCGAGCAGCCAGCGCGCGGCCGTGCGGGCGGCGGCTTTGTGCTGCAATTCCAGCTCGCTGAAATGTTTTTCGTGTTTGCGCCGTTCGCTTTTTTCCAATGCCTTCCAGTGCGCATGGGTCGGCACCTGCGCAGTGGCGTCGAACAACAGGTGAAATACCTGACAGCGCGCATCCTGGCTGAGCGCGCTGTCGTAATTGTCGAGCAGCACCTTGATCCGGATCGCCCCCTCGATCAGCGGCAGCTGGCCGTCGAGCAGGCTGCACGCAAGTATTTGTAAATCGCCGCTCAAGCGCTCGCGGCGCTCTTCGGTCTGCTGCTTTTGCAGACGCTGCTGCGCCCATACGCGCCGCCACAGGTGCAGGGCGTATAGCGCCAGAGCTGTGACCAAGGCACCGCCGGCAAGCAGCAGAAACAGGCTCAACGCGCTCATGGGCGAATCAGGCGCCGTGGCATTTCTTGAATTTCTTCTCGCTGCCGCAAGGGCAGGGGTCGTTGCGGCCGACATCCTTCAAGGCATTGCGGGCCGGCTCCTGATGGCCGTGGTTGCAATGCGGGCCATGCACGTGGCCATGATCGTGCTGGTGTTCGTGCCCATGGTTGCAATCCGGGCCATGGACGTGGGCTTGCTGGTTCATAAGTACCTACTTGGGAATGAAATGACCGGGGATTATCTCGCCATCGCGCGCAACCTGCACGCTGCGTCCGAACAGGAATCCGGTTTTCACTTGGCCGCTCAGCCGATAACGAATGGGTTCTTCGGGTTTTTCCAATAGTTTGACGATGCGCCGCAGATGGCGCCAGAGGTTGGTGCGCACCGGCACGTCGAACTCGTGATGACCATGCGCCGGCACGGTGAACCAGGTGCTGGATTCGCCTTCCGCCAGCTTCACCTCGTTGAGGTGCACGCTGTATTCGAGCCCGCGCACCGGCAGGCTCATCGAGTTAGGGTTGTCGATACGAAAGCGCAGCACGAATTGCTGTTCGAGTAATTTGGCTTTGACGACGTCGACGTTGATCAGGCGAACATCCGGGTCTTTGAAACCACCCGACATCCAGGTGGAACAGCCGCCGAGGCCAGAAAGAAGGCCGAAAAACATCAGTAGGCTAAGTATTTTTATCGTTTGCGCCTGAAGAAACATTTCATACTCCGATATGACGCCCCAGTGTAACAAGCAACGCTTTGCCTGCAACGTGTTGTGAGGGTAAAAAAACCTGCGCCATACTGCAGGCTGAATAGGACAGGAGTGTGACCATGGCCCGTTATGAAATTGCCTTTGCCGGTCAGTTGGTGCCCGGCGCGCAGGCGGAGCAGGTCAAAGCCAATCTGGCCAAGCTGTTCCAGGCCGATGCGCAGCGTATCGCCTTGCTGTTTTCGGGGCGGCGGATAGTGATCAAGAACAACCTGGATGGCGCGGGCGCCGAGAAATATCGCGCCACCATGGAGCGTGCCGGCGCCTTGGCTCTGGTGACGGCCATGCCGGAGGAAATCGAAGAAATCGAGCTGGCGCCACCGCCCGCTGCCGTGCCGGAACCCGCAGTCGTTTCGCCGGCTGCTGCTGCGGCCGCCTCGATGGAAACGCCGGCTCGGCGCCTGCAGGTTGCGCCGCGGGATGAATATATGGCGGCTTTTGTCGCGGTGGATGCGCCGGACTTCGGCATTGCCCCGCTGGGCGAGGATTTGCAGGATGAGAAAGCCGCGCCGCAAGCGCCGGCAGTCGATCTGTCGCAGTTCAGCCTGGCGCCCACGGGCAGCGATATGGGGCAGGCGAAGGCCGCCCCCGCCGCGCCGCCACCCGATGTGTCGCATCTGAAATTGCAGGAGTGATTGCGCCGAGGCCCGCTATTGCGGGCCTCGGCGTGCTCGGGGGCGATTAGCCGTCGGGGTTCATTGGCGGGCGGCGGTTTGCTCGGTTGCCGTGCATTTGGTCTGAGCCTGGGCCGGCGTCAACCCGCGAATCGAGGTGTAGAACAGTTCGCAGGTTTGCAGTTGACCGCTTACCTGCCACTTCTGCGTGCAACTGTTCAGTGTGGCCGCGGCATCGGCGCCCGGGTTGCGGCCCATATCGGCTTGCCAGCAGGCCGCCGTAATGTCCTGCCCCATGACTTTGAGCCCGGCCTGGTCGGCTTTTTGTTGATCGCCGCCATAGTTTTCCGGGTCGGCGGCATACCAGATGTAGCTGGGGTGATTACTGCCCAGCACCGCCACGCTGCGTCCGGCCACCGGTGTGATTTGGCCCAGGCCGAGTACGCCGAGGGTCACGCCGTACTGTTGATGCACCCAGTCGCGTACCGGCCCGCCGAAGGCCACCATCGGTAACGAAGGGGCCTCGCCGTCGGCGTTGCTGGTCAGCTGCGCGACCATATTGGTCTGGTATGCCTGAAAGTAGCTGTAAGTGTCTGCCAGCGTGCTGCCGGCACTGGCTGGTGCGGCGATGGGGGCGATGTCGATGATGGTCTGGTAGGCCGGAGTTTGTTCCAATGGCACACCGTTTTGTTCGAGCAGTTCGGCCCAGCGGTCGGTGGTCTTGGATTCCAGGTAATCCTGCGCCTGGGTCAGCGAATAATCCGGCGGGAAGTGCAGCAGTTCGACGCTGCGGCGGTTTTCCAGGGCCATACCCAGCGGCAGGAAGAAATACCAGTCGTACTGCCATTTGCCATCGGTATTCAATTTGCTGGCGCCTTGGTAGGCCAGGTCGCCAGCGGCGAGCAGTTGTTCGAGCGGTTTGCCGTAGTCGTCCGGCACGCCGCTGATGCTCGCATAGACCTGGTCGTGATCGGTGCGAACCTTAACCTCGGCGGTTTCGTAACCGTCGCGTTGCACGCTCTGGGTCAGGTAGTGCTCGACCGTTTGCGCGAGGCTCCAGTCGCGATAACAAATGACGCTGCAGTTGTTGGGGTAGGCGAATAGCTGGCTGACCCGGGTGGGGCTGCCGAGGGCAACCTCGACGTCCGCCTGCGCGTTGGCGGCCAAAATGAACGCACTCATGGTGCTGACAAGCCACTTCTGATATCGCATATGCATCTCCCTGTGTGTATCTCAAGCCGATCTGCTTGATCGCAGGCAAGCCTAGTCGGCTCTGCGATTCAGTCCAGGCTGGAAGTTACGAGAGATAGGCCGCGCAGCATTTCTTGAATTTCTGCCCGCTGGCGCAAGGACAGGGATCGTTACGGCCCGCGTGCAGGACGACCGTGGGGTCGATGAAATACCAGCGGTCGTCGCGCTGAACGAATGCGGAGCGTTCGCGATGACGATGTTCGCCGCCTTCATCCCGCCAATGGGCGGTGAAGGTGACGAGTGCATGGGGCGGCTGGCCGCCCAGCTCCTCGCTGCTCTCGACCGTCAGGCCGAGCCACTTGCTCTGGCTGCTCCAGGCGCTTATGGCGTCGCGGTCCAGCGCCGCTTGCTGGGCGGGCAGGGTGGTGGCCACCAGGTAATCGATCAAGCCCAGCACATAGGCGCAATAGCGCGAACGCATCAGGGCCTGAGCGCTCGCCGCGGCTGTGCCGCTGTGACAGGGCTGGCAGCATTGGGCGTATGGCTGGTCGCTGCCGCAGGGGCAGTTCTGGGTGCCGATCATGCCATCACCACCAATACTTGCCGAACATCTCGGGGTTGGCCCAGAACTTGGCGTTCAGCCAGTCAGGAACCTGTTTGTAATCGAGCAGGTCGTAGGTGAACAAACTCAGGGTCTGTTCGCCACGCTGAAAGCGCTCGCTGGCTTGTAAGGCCAAGGAATAAAAATCGACGTCTTGCCAGGCACTGGCTTGCAGATCGACCAATACGGCCAAACGGCTGGCGTTCAGGTTGCGAATGCCGCCGAGCAGCTCGAGCCCTACGCGTTTGGGCAGGTGTTCGAGGCAGTCGGCCACCAACGCCAGATCGAAACGCTGCGCCGCGAGCTCCGCCGGTAGCGCGCCTGCCGGCGCATGGGCGATCAGGCAGTCGGTGTGCGCAGCCTGATAAGCCACGACAGCGGGCAGTTCGCTGGCACCGACCAGTAGCAGGCGAGCAGGAAGATAGCGCGCCAATAGCGCGGCGATTGCCTGTTGCGGGGTACGCGATGAAAGACTGTCAGTCATTGAGGATCCTCGACCATGGAAGGGAAGATTAACGCGCGCTTTGTGTGGGGCATAGAGCGAATCTTTCTGGCCAAGGAGTCAAATAGCTATGGCGAATTTTACTGTCGACGTCTTTAATGCTTAAGTGTCGGTTTTACGCCGATCCCCATAGGAGAAATGCATATGAGTATTGTAAGGAAGGCCGTACCCCTTATCCTGGCAACCAGTTTTCTGACCGGTTGCGCCGGTTTACAGAAAACCGATTGGCCAACCTGTGCGGCGGTTGGTGGTGTTGGCGGTGCGGCTCTAGGCGCGATCGAAAGTTCGACTTGGGCCGCTGGCGGCGCAGCAGTGGGTGCCGGTATGGCCGCTGCTTATTGCTGGGTACATGGCGCTTCGGATGAGCAAGTGGTCATGGTCGAAGAGACTATGGTCGAAGAACCCGCCATGGCAGAAGAGCCAGCTGAGGCGGTGCGCGTGGAGTTGGACGTGAAATTCGATTTCGACAAGGCCCAGGTTAAGGATGACAGCTACGGCGACATCAAAAACCTTGCCGACTTCATGAACCAATACCCGCAAACCACCACCGTGGTGGAAGGTCATACCGACTCCGTCGGCAGCGATGCCTATAACCAGGGCCTCTCCGAGCGTCGTGCCAACGCGGTGCGTGACGTGCTGGTCAACCAGTACGGCGTATCGGGTGATCGGGTCAACGCGGTAGGTTATGGTGAAGCGCGTCCGGTGGCCGATAACGCCACTGACAGCGGCCGTGCGATCAACCGTCGTGTGGAAGCGGAAGTCGAAGCACGCCCCTAAGGCATGCGTAGCCCTAGGCTGGCAACCTGCCAGTTTTCGATTTGTTAAGCCCGGGCGGTAGGTCTTTACTTCTGTGTTACCGGCACCTACGCCGGTGACACAGGAGAACTACCATGAGGGCTCGAATCTCGAGGTCTGCAATTACTTTTCTCTTGGCCAGTAGTGTTCTTTCGGGTTGCGTCACGACTTCCAGTACGGGAGACGCGCCGTTAAACCAAGGGAATTGGCCCCTGTGCAGTGCGATTGGCGGTCTGGCCGGCGGTGGTCTGGGCGCTCTCGAAAGTTCAAGTTGGGCAGCGGGTGGCGCAGTAGCCGGTGTGGTTATTGGCACCCTGATTTGCTACGCCCAAGACGGTGACGAAGACGGGGATGGGGTTTTCGATCGACGCGATCGTTGTCCCGGAACGCCTGCCGGTACTCCCGTGCATCACAATGGTTGCCCGCTGAAAAGCTATCCGGCTGCCACTCCTCCTGAAGAACCTGAAGCAATGCCGATGGCTGAGAGCGAAGTTATCGTGCTCAGCGATTTGGGCGATGTGCTGTTCGCCTTCGATTCCGCGGAACTGACGGCTGCGGCCCATGATGTCCTGACTCAAATCGGCACTCGTTTGACGGGCGCTAATCTGGTCAGCGTCAAGGTGGTCGGGCATACCGACAGCGTGGGTTCGGATGCCTATAACCAAGGGCTTTCCGAGCGACGCGCAAGGAGCGTGGCGGATTTCCTGG
>CBIHQF010000113.1:0-8909 GCA_966211665.1 uncultured Pseudomonas sp.
GCAGCATGACCCAGGGCTTCGCCGTTGTTTTCAACGACGGCGGCGAGGTGTCCCGCGAGCGCTTCTGGAACACCCCGGTGTTGCAGGCCGCCGACAGTAACGCGCTGGTATTCGACGATGTGTTCGTCCCCGACGAGCGCATGCTGCTCGCCGAAGCCGTCGGCGACGAGGAGGTGGCCGCTTCCGCCGAGGAAACCTCGCTGTCCGGGCTCTGCTGGTTCCAGTTGATGGTCGGCGCCACCTATCTCGGCGTGGCCTCCGCACTGGTGGAATTGCTGCTGAACAAGCGCACCACCGAGGATGGCCAAGTGGCCCAACTGGCGATCGAGTTGGAAGGCGCCCATCAGGCGCTTATCGGCACGGCCCGCGAACTCGAAGAGCAACGGGCCGCCGACTTCAGCACCTACAGCAAGGCACTGTGCACCCGCTTTATGGTGCAGGGCGCGGTGGAGCGGTCGACCAATCTGGCGGTGGAGTTGTTAGGGGGCATGGCGTTCATTGCCTCAGATGAGGTGGCCTATCTGCTCGCCGCTTCCCGGGCGATCTGCTTTCACCCGATCTCCCGTTCCGCCGCCACACCGTTGCTCGCGGAGTTCCTGCGTGAATCGGCGCAAGCGGCCCATGGTTAGCAGGAGACGCGCGCGGTTCGCTGACCCGCATCCCTCTCATCGGCGCGCCGACGATAGGCTTACCCAGGCAGGGAATATGACCTGATGGCTACGACAGACTTTCTCTATCCACCGCTGCCGGGAAACGTCAGCCCGGTTTTCCATTTTCTGGCCATTCCGCTGTTCGCGGTGCTTCTGCTCTTCAATACGGCTGCCATAGCCGTGATTCTCTCGCTGGCGCTGACGCTTCAATTGGGCCGTTGGCTGCTTGAACGGATACCCGGTGTCGCCGCGCTCGGCCATGGCATCGCCGCGCGCTACCACCGCCTGGTCCAGCGCCTGGCGGACAAAGTGCTCAAGGACCCGCGCGACGAACCCATATTGGCGGCGGCGATCACCCTGGCCCTGACCGCAATGCCGGTATTCATCGCCCAGTTGCTGATCGGGGAACTGTCCTGGGTCCTGGTGTTGGCGTTCTACGCCTTCGTCTATGGCCCGAATATCCGCGCCTTCATCCGTTCCTTCAGCTCGATGCATCAGGAAGGGCACAGGACCGGCGGCATCTTCAAACGCGCCAGCATTCTCGATAAGTGGACCGGCAATTCCTTCCTCTACATGTTTTTCGCCATCCCCATGGGGCTGATTCCCCATGCTGCCGCGCACCTGCAGCAGCACCATCGGGAAAACGCCGGGCCGCTGGATGTCTACGCCAGCGCGCGCTACGACCACGCCAACGCCTGGCACTTCGTGGTCTACATGGTGCGTGAGGTGATGTACCAGCAGTTCATGATCTCGCCCTACCTGTACTTCAAGAGCAAGCACAAGCGCGTGCAGATGCGCAGCATGCTGATCGGCAACCTGATCCATCTGGCGCTGTTCGTCCTGCTGGCGCTCTACAGCCTGCCCATCGCGGTGTTCTACATGCTGCTGCCCTGGTGCGCGAGCAACTTCCTGATGGGCGTGATCCATTGGAGCCAGCACGCGTTCTACGGCGGCCAGCAGGACCCGAAGGACTGGATGTACAACACCGTGACCCTGCTGGAAAAACCGGTCAACACGCTCAACGAGGGCTACCACGTTTGCCACCACCACTGGGAAAACGTGCATTGGTCGGAGAGCCCGGCGCTGTTCGAGCGCCTCAAACCGCAAATGCGGGCGGCGCAATCCCTGGTGTTCCGCGACCTCAGTGTGCTCGATCTGTTCGTCATGCTGATGCTGCGCCGCTTCGACGCGCTGGCCGACAAGCTCGAATGGTGGGAGCCGCTATCCCAGGCGGAAAAGGTCGCGCTGTTGAAGCGCCGCACCGCGGCGGCTCCGGTCTCCGAACACGAGCAGGCTCACCGGCAGCGCTCGGCCGCCCCTGCCGCAGCCAAGGGCGCATCACTTCCAACAGCCAGCACAGCGGGCGTGAGTTAGCCATGAACAAAGCGCTTACCCTGAAAGTCGCGTCCATCGAACGGGAAACCGAGGATGCCGTCACCATCCATTTGAAGCAGCCGCTGCTGAGGAAGATCCGCTACACCGCGGGGCAGTACCTCACCCTTGAAGTCGATGTCGACGGCCAGGGCGCCAAGGGCTGCCGGGCTTATTCGATCAGCAGTACGCCCGGCCTGGACAAGACGCTTTCGATCACGGTGAAACGGGTCGCCGGCGGCAAGGTGTCGAACCGCCTGGTGCAGCAACTGGCCAAAGGCGATGCGGTGCAAACGCTCGGCGCCCACGGCCGCTTCACCTTCGCCCCGCAGCCGGACAAACGTCGGCATCTGGTGTTGTTCGCCGCCGGCAGCGGGATCACCCCGATCTTCTCCATTCTCAAGTCGGCGCTGCATTTCGAGCCGCAGTCGCGGGTCTCGCTGATCTACGGTAACCGCAATGCCGACTCGGTGATTTTCCGCGACAAGCTCGAACGACTGCAGCGGGCATTCGCCGATCAATTGCATGTCGTGCATGTGCTTTCCCAGCCGCAGGCGCCCAGTCGACACAGCGGGCGCCTGACCCAACAACGGGTGACCGAGATCATGCGCACCCTGCCTATCCAGGATGCCGGTAACACCGAGTTCTACGCCTGCGGGCCGAGCGGAATGATGGAGCAGGTGACCGGTGCCCTGGAGACCCTGGGCATCGCCCCGGAGTCGGTGCATATGGAGAGTTTCACCCCGGCCAAACCGACGCAGCGGCCAGCGCTATCCAGCGCATCCAAACGGGTGCAACTGCTGATGCAGGGACAGGAGTTCAACTTTTCGGTACCCGTTGGCCAAACCATTCTGGAAGCGGCGTTGGCCAGCGGCGTGCAGCCGCCGTTCTCCTGTCGCAGCGGGTTCTGCACCGCTTGCGTCTGCACCAAGCTGGCCGGCGAAGTCGGGATGCGCGAGGACCACGGACTGTCGAGCGCGGAGTTGAAAATGGGCCATGCGCTGATGTGCATCGGCTATCCGCTGACCGACGAAGTTCGGTTACAGGTCCAGTAGCCAGCCCGGCAGCGCGACAAGTTCTTGAGGTGACGTGGTGGATAGGCAATCGATATTGGCGGCACAGGACGACATTCGGCTGGAGAAGCGCGCGGCGCTCAAAGTCGAGCGCGCAAGGCAGGCGGAGCTACTCGCCTTGCAGCAACCGGCGCCGTTGCAGTTCATGTTGTGGGCGAGCTTGCATGTGACGATCTGGCTCGCCTGTGCCTGGGTCATCGTGGCCAGCGCCAACCCCGTCTGGCACATGGTTGCCACCTTGATCATGGGCAGCCAGTTGCATGCCTTTACCGTGCTGCAGCACGATTGCGGTCATCAGAACGCATTCCGCTCGTCGCTGGCGAACCTCTGGATGGGCCGCTTTATGGCCTGGTTTATCGTCTTCCCTTACTCGTCGTTTACCGAGTGCCACAAACATCACCATCGCTACCTGGGCGACCCGGACAAGGACCCGGACGAGTGGAACTATGCCCGCGGGGTCAAATGGATGTTCCTGCGTATAGCGGTGTTCGTGCCGCGCTTCACCTATTTTTCCCTGGTGCGCTACGGCAAAGCGGTGCGCAATCGGGTGCTGCGCGAATTGAGCTTCAACCTGCTGTCGATGGCCGCCCTGTGCGCCTGGTTCGTGAGCCGGGGCATGGCCTACGAGTTCGTGCTGATTTTCGTCGTGCCGCTGCTGTTGCTCGCCGTGGTGATCAACCCGATATCGCGTGGCTACGAGCATTTGCCGATGGCGACCCTCGAACCCGGGCACGAGGATCGACTGGACTTGGCGAAGAACACCATCACCGTCACCAGCCGCGTGGTCGGTTTGCTCTGGGCCAATATCAATTACCACGTCGAGCATCATGTGTATCCCGGCGTGCCGTTCTGCAACCTTCGCAAGTTGCACAACTTGCTGGAAAGCAAAGCCTTCCTGCGCGACCGTTGGTTGCTCGCGCGGCTGTTCGCGAGGCGTAGCGAAGCAGGTGCAGATGCCGAACCACAGCGCGCGACATAAGACTCGGCCGAGGAAACGGTATGGATTGTATATTTTGTAAGATCATCGCCGGCTCATTGCCTGCCGCCCATGTCTATCGGGACGAGCACTGCATCGCCTTTATGGATGTGCATCCCTTGGGGCAGGGACATGTGCTGCTGATTCCCCTGCAACACGTCGAGAAACTCGATCAACTGCACGAACACAGCCGGCAGCACCTCTACCGCGCCTTCGATACCTTGGTCGCCGCCCAGCGTCGGGCCGGCTTCGGTATCGAGGGCACGCACCTGATCGTCAACGATGGCAAAGCCACCAATCAGCACATTGCCCATGCGCACCTGCACCTGGTGCCACGCAAGCGCGGCGACGCCTTGGGGTTCGCTTGGCGTATGCTGCTGCACTTCACCGGGATTTTCGGCTTTCGCACGCCTCACGCCAGGCTACAGGTGCAGGCCGATGCCATCGCCGCGCAAATCTCCGCTAGCGCCCCGGGGTTTGCCGAAACCCCAGCCGCCGAAACCCAGCAGCCGGACGCCGTATGCAAGGCGCAGTAGTGGATGCAGAAATGGAAGCCCTCGCCGCCAAGGTGACGCCCAAGGTCTACCGGGTGCTGATCATAGGCGCCGGTTTCTCCGGCATTGGCATGGCCGTACGCCTGCGCCAGAGCGGCGAAAGCGATTTCGTCATCTATGAGCGGGAGGCCGGCATCGGCGGCACCTGGTGGGTCAACCAGTATCCGGGCTGTGCCTGCGATATCCCCTCGCATCTCTATTCGTTTTCCTTCGAGCCCAACCCCGGTTGGTCGCGGCGTTTCTCGCCCCAGGCCGAAATACGCGATTACCTGGCCGGCTGTGCACGCAAGTACGATTTATTGCGGCATATCCGTTTCGACACCGCGGTCATGTCCCTGCGCTGGATCGAGCCGCGCGCGCTCTGGGAAGTCACTGATGCCGAGGGCGAAGTGGTGTTCGCCAAGGTGGTGGTCGCCGGCACGGGCGCGTTGTCCACGCCGGATTACCCGCAGATTCCCGGCATCGAGGGTTTTCGCGGCCGGGTGTTCCATTCCCAGCACTGGGACCATGAATACGACCTCAAGGGCAAGCGGGTAGGGGTGATAGGCACAGGCGCCTCGGCGATCCAGTTCGTCCCCGAGATACAGCCAAGGGTCGCCCAGCTCGATCTGTTCCAGCGCACCCCGCCCTGGATCATTCCCAAGCCGGATCGCGGCATCTCACCCTTCGAGCGACGCCTGTTGGGTGCCTTCCCCAAATTGCAGCGCTTTGTCAGAGGCCTTATCTATGCGGCCCATGAAGTGCGGGTACTGGGTTTCGTCTTCAACCCGCGTTTGATGGCTTTTCACAAGCTACTGGCGCTCGACCTGCTGCGCCGGCAAGTCAAAGATCGGGCGCTGCGCAGCAAGCTCACGCCGCGCTATGGGATCGGCTGCAAACGCATTCTGATCTCCAACAACTATTACCCGGCGGTTACCCAGCCCAACGTTGCGCTGGTCACCAGCGCTATTCGGGAAATAACCGAAGACGCCGTCATCACCGCGGATAAGCAAAGGCATCCGGTCGACGCGCTGATTTTCGGCACCGGCTTCAAAGCCAGCACGCCCTTCCCGCGGGGGATGATTTTCGGCCGGGCCGGGCAGGATATCCTCGACGTCTGGCGCGATGGGCCGCAAGCCTACAAAGGCACCACGGTGGCGGGCTTCCCCAATCTGTTCCTGTTGATGGGGCCCAACACCGGGCTTGGTCACAACTCGATCGTTTACATGATCGAGTCGCAGATCGCCTACATCCTCGGCGCGCTGCAAACCATGGCGACCGAGGGCGCCAGCAGCGTCGATATCCAGCCCCAGGCGCAGGAAGGCTTCAATCTGCTGCTGCGCAAGCGGATGCGCGGCGCGGTCTGGACCGTCGGCAATTGCAAGAGTTGGTACAAGCACGCGGAGACGGGGCGCAACGTGGTGATTTGGCCGGGCTTCAGCTGGGCGTTTCGCCGCCAGACCCGGCGCTTCGATGCCGAGGCCTACCGCCTGACCCGCGCGCCTGTCGATGAATCGCAATGACAACGCTAAGGAGAATGCAATGAGCTACCCGGGAAAAACGGTTTTCGTGTTCGGCTGCTACATGTTGCTGCTAAGCGTGCCCTTGCTGCTCGCACCGAATCTATTGCTCGGGATTTTCGGTTTCGCCCTGACCGAGGAGGTATGGATACGGGTCGTCGGACTGCTGGTGCTCTATCTCGGCATTTATTATGTGCTGGCGGGGCGCAACGGCATCCTGCCGTTTATCAGCGCCACTGTGCCGGTTCGCGCTTCGGTCCTGGTGGTTTTCGCGGTATTCGTCACGGCCGAAATGGTCTCGCCGATGCTCCTGATACTGGGGCTGCCCGACTTGTTCGGCGCCGTATGGACCTGGCGGGCGCTGCGTAGCGAACGGCTGGCGGGCTCCATTGCCAAGGCTTGAACCGAAAATGCCCCAAAAAGGGACGGCTTGCTTCCGTTGCACCGTTATCGGTCACTGCGCTCCCCTTGGTAATACCCGTTAACCAGCGATGAGGGCCGTTCTGCTTCCCCCCGGCAATTGCCCGAAGCCCGCGTTGTCGGGGTTCCTGCGCTCCGCCAATAGCGTCCGATAACGCTACACCGATTCCGGCACGAAACCTGCAAAAGCTCCGGCAACGCCTGCCAACACCTTTGGCAGTGCATCCCGTTGGTCATCGGCGACCAGAAGCCTGCAAAGGCCGGGATGGGTGAAGCGGACAGCGCGGTCCAGGCTCATCACCCCCACATAACCCATGAATACCAGGCAAAGACGCCTGGAGCTGCCAGACAGCTCCAGGCGTTTTTTTTTGCTGGCCGTGCCCCTGGCAACGGCTTCGACTGAGGAACGGCTATGAACTCTCTCGTCACTCCGATCAAGCGCGAAACATTGATCGTCATCGGCAACGGCATGGTCGGCCATCATTGCGTCGAGCAGCTGATCGAGCAGGGCGCACTCGAGCGGTATCAGGTGCATGTGTTCGGTGAAGAGCGCCAGCGCGCCTATGACCGCGTGCACCTCTCCGAATATTTCGGCGGCCGCGATGCCGAGTCCCTGGCCTTGGGCGAGCCCGATCTCTATGCCCGCCACGGCGTGCAGCTGCACCTCGGCGTGCAGGTGTTGGAAATCGACCGCGAGCGCAAGGAAGTGGTCACCAGCGCCGGGCGCCAGGCCTACGATCGCCTGGTATTGGCCACCGGTTCCTATCCCTTCGTACCGCCGATTCCCGGCGCCGAGGGCAATTCGCGCCTGGTCTACCGCACCCTCGACGACCTCGATGCGATCCGCGCCGCCGCCGGCAACGCCAAGCGTGGCGTGGTGGTCGGTGGCGGCCTGCTCGGTCTGGAAGCGGCCAATGCGCTGAAGTCCCTGGGCCTGGAAGCCCATGTGGTCGAGTTCGCACCGCGGCTGATGCCGGTGCAGCTCGACGCCGAAGGCGGCGCCGCGCTCAAGGCGCGCATCGAAGCCCTGGGCGTCGGCGTGCACTTGTCGCGCGCCACCCAGGAGATAGTCGCAGGCGAGGAATACGCCTATCGGATGAATTTCAACGACGGCGAGTTCCTCGAAACCGACCTGATCGTGTTCTCCGCAGGCATCCGCCCGCAGGATGCCCTCGGCCGCAGCGCCGGGCTGGAGGTCGCCGCGCGTGGCGGCGTGGTGGTCGACAACGATTGCCGCACCAATGACCCGGACATCTTCGCCATCGGCGAATGCGCGTCCTGGAACGGCAGCATCTTCGGCCTGGTCGCGCCGGGCTACAGCATGGCGCGCAGCGTCGCCGCGCAGCTGGCCGGCGCCGACTACACGCCTTTCACCGGCGCGGACATGTCGACCAAGCTCAAGCTGCTCGGCGTCGACGTCGGCTCGATCGGCGATGCCCACGCCGCCACCCCCGGCGCCAAGAGCTACCGCTTTATCGACGAGGCCAGCGCCAGCTACCGCCGTTTGGTGGTGTCCGCCGATGGCAAGCACGTGCTCGGCGCGGTACTGGTCGGCGACAACAGCTACTACGACACCCTGTTGCAATACGCGCAGAACGGCATCGCCCTGCCTAAAGATCCGTCCGGCCTGATCCTGCCGCAGTCCGAAGGCGCGCCGACTTTGGGCGCCGACGCCTTGCCGGATAGCGCGACCATCTGCTCCTGCCACAACGTCAGCAAGGGCGCGGTGTGCTGCCAGGTCGAGGCCGGCATCACCGACCTCGGCGAACTCAAGGCGGCGACCAAGGCTGGCACCGGCTGCGGCGGTTGCAGTGCCTTGCTCAAGCAGGTTTTCGAACACGAGCTCTCGGCGCGCGGCGTAGCGGTCGACAAGAGCCTCTGCGAGCACTTCGCCCACACCCGCCAGGAGCTGTATTCCATCGTGCGGGTGGAAGGGGTTCTGAGCTTCGAGGAACTGCTGGCCAAGCATGGCCGCGGTCACACCGGTTGCGACATCTGCAAGCCGGCGGTCGGTTCGATCCTCGCTTCCTGCTGGAACCAGCCGATCACCGATCCGCTGCTGATTCCGTTGCAGGACACCAACGACACCTTCATGGCCAACATGCAGAAGAACGGCACCTACTCCATAGTGCCGCGCATCGCCGGTGGCGAGATCACCCCGGACAAGCTGATCGCCCTGGGCGCCGTGGCGAAGAAATACGACCTCTACACCAAGATCACCGGCGGCCAGCGTATCGACCTGTTCGGCGCCCAATTGCACCAGTTGCCGGACATCTGGGGCGAACTGATCGAAGCCGGCTTCGAAACCGGCCACGCCTACGGCAAGTCGCTGCGCACGGTGAAATCCTGCGTCGGCAGCACCTGGT
>CBIHQF010000114.1:0-8908 GCA_966211665.1 uncultured Pseudomonas sp.
GGCTGGGCGCGGACTTTGAGAATGTGCCCGCCCCAGGCCAACAGGCTGTGATCGGCGGCGTGCCCGACGAGGCGCCCGCCGAACAGGTTGCGCATGCCCAGCAAGCGCGCGACTTCGGCGCTGGCCGGGGCCTGCAACAGACGATCGGTGCTGTCGGCCTGCAACGTGGTGCCGGCGGACAGAATGCACATGCGGTCGGCCAACAGCGTCGCTTCGTCCAGATCATGGGTCACCAGCACTACCGGCATGCGCAGCTCTTCGCGCAACTCCGTCAATTCGCCGTACAGCGCCTCGCGGGTGCCGCGATCCACCGCGGAGAACGGCTCGTCGAGCAGCAACACCTTGGGTTCGCGGGCCAGGGCGCGGGCCACGGCGACGCGCTGCTGCTGGCCACCGGACAAACGATGGGGCAAGCGTTCGCCCAGGCCATGCAGATGCACCCGTTCCAGCCAGGCCTGCGCCCGCGCCAGACGCTCGGCCTCGGGGTAATCGCGCAGCGCTTCGACGACGTTGTGCAGGGCGCTGAGGTGGGGGAACAGGGCGAAATGCTGAAACACCATGCCGACGCGCCGACGCATGGTCGGTTTGTCGATACCGCGCTGGCTGTCGAACCAGGTTTCGCCGCCGCAGCGGATGCTGCCGGCATGCGGTCGGTACAGGCCGGCGATGCTGCGCAGCAGGGTCGACTTGCCGCTGCCGGACGGCCCGACCAACGCCAGCACCTCGCCCGGCGCGCAGTTGATCTGCGCATTCAGCGGGATCGGGCTACTTTGCCGCAGATCGAGTTGCAAGCCCTCAGTCATGCCGATAGCTCCGCCCCAGGCGCGCGGTGGCGAAGTACGACAGACCGATGGCACACAGCGAGATCAAGAGCAACACCGCCGACATCACCCCGGCGGCGTGATCGTCGAAGGCCTGCACCCGGTCGTAGATGGCGATGGCGATGGTCCGCGTTTCCCCCGGAATGCTGCCGCCGACCATCAACACCACGCCGAACTCGCCGAGGGTGTGGGCGAACGTCAGCACCAATGCCGAGATGATCCCCGGCCAGGCCAGCGGCAACTCGATGCACCGTAGCACCCGCCACGGCGACATACCGCAGCAGCGCGCGGCCTCGCGCACATCCCGCGGAATCGCCTCGAAGGCGCGCTGCATCGGCTGGATGGCGAACGGCAGATTGAACAACACCGAGGCGATCAACAGGCCGGTAAAGGAAAAGGTCAATTGGCTGCCGAACAGCGCCTGGTAGGCCTGGCCGATCGGCGAATCGGCGCCCATAGCCACCAGCAGGTAGAAGCCCAGCACGGTCGGCGGCAGCACCAGCGGCAGGGCCAGCAGCGCCTCGACCGCACTCTTGCCGGGGAAGCGGCTCCAGGCCAGCTTACGCCCGCCCCAGATGCCGGCGGGCAACAGAATCAGCATGGTGCACAGGGCCAACTCCAGGGACAGCAGCAGTGCGGGCCAATCCATCGCGTTCTCTCCTACTGCGGCTCGGACATATCGAAGCCGTATTTAGTCATGATCGCCCGTGCGGCCGGCTGTTGCAGGTACTGGTAAAAAGCCTGGGCGCCGGCGTTGGCGCCCTTGAGCAGAACCATGCGCTGACGCAACGGCTGATGCCAGCCCGAGGGGATCAGCACGAACTCGCCGCGTTCGGCCACGCCCGGCGACAACGCCAGGGAGTAGGCGACCATGCCGCCCTGGGCATTGCCCGAGGTGGCGAACTGCGTCGCCTGGGCGATGTTCTCGCCGAGCACCAGTTTGCCCTGCAGCGCGTCCCACAAACCGGCGTGACGCAAGGCTTGTTCGGCCGCACGGCCGTAGGGCGCATGTTCGGGGTTGGCGATGGCGAACTTGTCGATCCGCCCCGCCGCCAACGCGGCCTGCAAGCCTTCGAGTTCGCCGGCTGCGGTCAACGTCGAGCCTTTGGGCGCCATCAAGGCGATGCGGCCAAGACCGTAGAGCACACCTTCGTCGAGGGTTTTACCCGCTGCGGCCAGTTGCTGCACGTAAGCCTCGTCGGCGCTGAGGAATAACTGGAAGGGCGCGCCCTGGCTGATCTGCCGATAGAGATTGCCGCTCGAACCGAACACCAAGCGCAGCGAATGATCGGTGTCCTGTTGGAAGTCCGTAGCGATTTCTTCCAGGGCGAACTGCATATTCGCCGCCGCGGCGACAGTGGCCGCCTGCGCCGTGGCCATGGCTGGAGCCAGACCGCAAATCAGCAGCAACGCGCGGAGCGGCTTACGTAAAGCGAAGGTCATCGGGCGTACTCCTCGATCAGGCGCTATATCCTTCCATATATAACGAAACACCGTCCAGCAAAACCTGGCTATGCGCCCAGGGGCTTAATGAGTCGCCGAAACGGGGGAAGCGAGCAGACCGCCCAGGTCGTCGAGGCCGTCCTGCACCGCGGCCAGCGCCTGCGCGCAGAGTTGCCGGTAACGCTGCAGCACCTGCTCGCCCATGGCGGTCAATTGGGTGCCGCCGCCGTGCTTACCGCCGGCCAGGGTGGTGACCAGCGGTTCCTTGAAGCTGCGGTTCATGGTCTCGACCAGCAACCAGGCGCGTCTATAGGACATGCCCAGGCTGCGCGCGGCGGCGCTGATCGAGCCCTCGCGGGCGATGGCATCGAGCAGGTCGGCCTTGCCGGGGCCGATGGCGATGTCGGCGCCGTTATGCAGGCGAATTTTCAAATCGAGACGGTACATGACGGCCGCTGCGCAAGGGTTCGCCGCGCAGACTAAACCCTGACGGCGCGCGATAAAAGCGCAGGTCCCACAGGAACGCCATCGCGCATACACGGCGAAGCCGGCAAACGCCGGCCTCGCCTATGCCCCGGCACGCAGCACAGTACGCGTACAGGGTATTTTTGCCGGGCTATAACACCCCGAGTAGCAGCAGAACGAGCACGATCACCAGCACCACGCCCAAGCCGCCGGAAGGCCCGTAACCCCAACCCCGGCTATACGGCCACGTAGGAATGGCGCCGATAAGCAACAGAATCAGGATGATCAACACTATGGTTCCCACGGTCATGTTTTTCTCCTCGATGAGTAGCTTCATGCATCCGCAGCGGTCGCGAACCACCCACCGGCCCGATAGCGCGCTGATGGCCTGGACATGCGGTTTGAACCCCGGCGACGCGCTGAAGCGCGCGAATGGCGGGTGTCGACGTAGTTATGACTGCCGGAGGAAAGAGAAAGTGCAGGCTTTTTAATGGCGCTGTACCCCGTTAGGTGCAGTATCGCCAGACGCGAATGCTCCCCTCTCCCTCCGGGAGAGGGGCTGGGGGTGAGGGCTTGCAGCGGAACAAACCGGCGTGATTCAGGCAGCTAACTTTGCCGAAATGTACTAGTGTCGCGACACGAATCATTTGTCGCAGTCCGTGGGAGGGGCCGGGCGGCGCTCCGCTTCAGCCGCGATGCTTTCAGCGCCCTTACGGTCAATCGCGGCTAAAGCCCCTCCCACCCAGCCCCGGCATTAAACCGACACATGATGGTGGACGGGGCGCTAGTGCTTTCCGAGCAGAGAGACGGGATAGCCAAACCGCCAGCCATACCGACCTGAATGGCGCAGCCCCTCTCCCTAACCCTCTCCCCAGAGGGGCGAGGGGACTAATCGGCGTAAGCCGGACAATCATGCAACACCTAACGGATACATAGCCTTCTTAATGCCCCGCACCCGCACCGGCGCGTTGCACGCCGGGCGGGTACTCGCTGGGTCTAGGACGCCAATGCCGCGTCGACGATCTGCTGGGCCTCGCCGAGGATGCGTTGCAGGTGCGCTTCGTCGCGGTAGCTTTCGGCGTAAATCTTGTAGATGTCCTCGGTGCCCGATGGCCGCGCGGCGAACCAACCGCCCTCGCTGACCACCTTGATGCCGCCGATCGAGGCGCCGTTGCCCGGCGCCTTGTCGAGCACCTGAACGATGGCGTCGCCGGCCAGCCGATCGCTGTCCAGTTGTTCCGGCGACAGTTTGCTCAGGGCTTTTTTCTGCTCGGCGTTGGCTGGCGCGTCGACGCGGTCGGCGTAGATCGCGCCGAACTCCTCGACCAAGCCGCGATACAACTCGCCCGGATCGCGCCCGCGGCTGGCGGTGATTTCCGCGGCCAGCAAGGCCAGCACCATGCCGTCCTTGTCGGTGGTCCAGACGCTGCCGTCGCGGCGCAAGCAGGTGGCGCCGGCGCTCTCCTCGCCGACGAAGCCCAGGGAGCCGTCGACCAGACCGTCGACGAACCATTTGAAGCCCACCGGCACCTCGACCAGCTGGCGCCCCAAACGCGCGGCGACCCGATCGATCATCGCGCTGCTGACCAGGGTTTTGCCCAGCGCGGTGCGCGCGCTCCACTGCGGGCGCTGCTGGAACAGGTAATCGGCGGCGACGCTGAGAAAGTGGTTGGCCGGCAGCAGGCCGACGCTCGGCGCCACCACGCCATGGCGGTCGTAGTCGGTGTCGCAGGCGAAGGCGATGTCGTAACCGTCCTTGAGGCCGATCAAACGCCGCATGGCATCGCGCGAAGACGGGTCCATGCGAATCTTGCCGTCCCAATCCAGGCTCATGAAAGCGAACTGCGGGTCGACGGTTTCGCTGACCACATCCAGATTGATGGCGTAGCGCTCGGCGATGCGCGACCAATAATGCACGCCCGCGCCGCCCAGCGGATCGACGCCCAGACGCAGGCCGGCCGCGCGGATCGGTGCGAAGTCGATGACGCTATCGAGGTCCGCCACATAGGCCGCGAGGTAATCGTGCCGATGGGTGCCCGGCGCTTGCAGCGCCTCGGCCAGGGACATGCGCTTGACCTCGCGCAGCCCGCCTTCGAGCAGGCTGTTGGCGCGGTTCTGCACCCAGCCGGTGATATCGGTATCTGCCGGGCCGCCGTTGCTGGCGTTGTACTTGAAGCCGCCGCTGTCCGGCGGATTGTGTGACGGGGTGATCACGATGCCATCCGCCAGGCCACGGCTGCGGCCCTTGTTGTGCACCAGAATGGCGTGGGAAATCGCCGGCGTCGGAGTGAACTCGTCGTCTTGCGACAGCAGCGTCTGCACGCCGTTGGCGGCCAGCACTTGCAGCGCCGTTTCCAGCGCCGGCCGCGACAGCGCGTGGGTATCGGCGCCGATAAACAGCGGGCCGTCGATGCCCTGACTGCTGCGGTAGTCGCAAATCGCCTGGGTGATGGCCAACACATGCCATTCGTTGAAGCTGTATTGCAGCGAGCTGCCGCGGTGCCCGGAGGTGCCGAACGCCACGCGCTGCGCGGCTACGCCGGGGTCCGGGCGCGAATCGAAATAGGCCGCCAGCAGTTGGCCGATATCGGTCAATAACGAAACGGGGGCCGGCTGACCGGCCAGGGGATGAATGCGCGAACTCAAAAGTAGCTCCTGATTAACCTGAACACCGCACAACGGCGGGCGCATGACAATGGCTGGCGATGAAAAGTGGCGCCATAGCTTAACGCCTATGCAGGTAGATTTACGTCCAGCACTGGTGCCGGCGACGAGTATTTATCGCAGAGGCGAACGTGCGGCCCGGAAGCCACGGCAAAACACGCCTCTTAATGGGCGGAAATCGCACCGATTGGTTTTCGCAAGGGCCAAAAGTGCCAGCGGCGATGCCGTTGATCGGCGGCCCACGAAGCGTGGAACCCCCGTCGCAGAGCCCTGTCGATATACCTCAGCACAGCATCCGGGCGCCAGCCCGTCGCTTTGCCGCCACAGGAACCCGTCAGCCTGCAGCGCCTGGGACGTGTCGCCCGCCATCAAGCCGTTACGCTCGCCCGCCCCGCCTTTCGTGCCTGCCCGCAACAGGCCCGGACGTGTTTTGCCCTGAACGTTGCTCAAGGGCGTGTTGCAACATGCCCCACCGAGTTCTGATCGTTACCGGCAACACCAGCCACGCCGCCGCCTTGCAAAGCATTCTCGCCAGAGCCCAGGACGGCTGCTTTGTCAGCGAGTGGTCGACCAACCTGCACGATGCCCTGGTGCGCCTGAACGCTGCCGCCAAGGAGACCGTGGATGCGATTATGGTCGAACTGGACCTGGCCGACAGCAAAGGCCTCGACACCTTCGACCGACTGTTCGCCTTGTCTCCATGGATTCCGCTGATAATCCTCAGCGAGCCCGAGGACGAGCGGCAAACCTGGGAGGCCATTCAGCTCGGCGCCCAAGGCAGCTTCAGCCCAGACCATTTCGACAGCTATCTGGTGCCGCAATCGCTGCACATCATCATTCAGCGCCGGGCCATCGAGGAAGCGCTGATCATCGAGAAGGCGCGAGCCAACGTAACCCTCGAACTGCTCAGCGATGCGGTCATCGGCACCGACATGGGCGGCAAGGTCGACTACCTCAACAGCGCCGCGCAAGAACTGACCGGTTGGCTCGACGCGGAGGCGCGCGGGCAACCTATCGAGAATGTCATGCGCCTGGTCAACGGCGATACCCGCGAACCCGCCGCCAACCCCGTGGTGCAGGTGCTGCGCAAGGACCTTTGCCAACGCCTGACCACCGGCATCAACCTGATCAGGCGCAACGGCAGCGAAGTGGCCATCGAGGACTCGGCCGCGCCGTACCATGACTCCATGGGCCGGATCAAAGGCGCGGTGCTGGTGTTCCACGGCACGCACGGTGCGCACCAGCTGCCGCGAAAAACCGCCCGACAGGCGCAGTACGAGATGCTCACCGAGTGGCCCAACCGCGCCCTGCTCGACGACCGCATCGCCGTGGCCAAATACCGCAGCACGCAACTGGCACTGCTGTATATCGAGCTCGACCCGCAGCGCCTTGGCGAACCGATGCTGCACGCGGTAACCCACTGCCTGAGCGATTGCGTGCGCAGCTCGGACACCGTCATGCGCCTGGGCGACACCGAATTCGTCGCGCTGCTCGATACCAGCGATCCGCCGGAGGATGCCGCGCGTGCAGCGGTAAAGATACTCGCGGCCTTGGCCGCCCTGCACCAAGGCTATCGCTTGCCGCTGCGCGCCAGCATCGGCATCAGTACCTACCCGAACGATGCCGAGAATGCCGAGGGTCTGATCCAGAGCGCCAGCGTGGCGATGTTCCAGAGCAAGGAGCAAAGCCGCGACCCTTATCACTTCCTCAAGCGCGAGCTGGACCTGCGCGCGATCGAGCGCCGTCTCATAGAAGCCCATCTGCGTATCGCCCTATCGCGCAACGAGCTGGTGTTGTTCTATCAGCCCAAGGTCGACCTCAGTACCGGCACGATCAGCAGCGCCGAAGCGCTGATCCGTTGGCTGCACCCCACCTGGGGGCTGCTGCCGCCGGCGCGCTTCGTGCCGATCGCCGAAGCCTGTGGCCTGCTACCGCCGATCGGCGGTTGGGTGCTGCGGCAAGCCTGCCTCCAGGCCAAACGCTGGCAGAACAGCGGCTACGCCCTGGCCTCGGTGGCCGTGAACATCTCCACCACGGAATTCCGCCGCCAGGGTTTCGTCGCCAGCGTACGCGATGCCCTGGCCACGAGCGGCTTGCAAGCCAAGTGCCTGCAGTTGGAAATCGCCGAAAGCGTGTTGATGCGCGCGCCCCATACCAGCGCCGAGATCCTCAGGCAGCTCAAGGACATGGGCGTGCAACTGGCGGTCGACGACTTCGGCACCGGCTACTCGAGCCTCAGCGAACTCAATCGGCTGCCCATAGATGTGCTGAAAATCGACCGTTCGTTCGTCAGCGACATCCGTGCGACCAACGGCATAGTCGTCAGCGCGGTGATCGCCATGGGCAACAGCCTCAAGCGGCGGATCGTCGCCGAAGGTATCGAGGAACAAGCGCAACTCGACTTCCTCCAGGCACGGCATTGCGACGAAGGCCAGGGCTTTCTGTTCAGCCAGGCGGTCAATGCGCAGGAGTTCACCAGTCTGCTGCGCAACGGCATCAGCCGCTGCGCGGGTTAGCAGGCTGTTGAAAAACTACCTGTTAGCGGGACGCACCGCTTCACAGGAGTCGGTACATGGCCGCACACCCGAGCGATGGATTTCAGGCTATCCTTGCCGGCCTGTTTTTCCACCCATGGAACACCTCGATGAAGGCTCAGCTCGAAGAATTGATCGGCAAAATAAGCTCGGGCTGCATGACCCCGGAAGAAGTCGCGCGCATCGCCGACGAAGCCGCCCAGGCCTACGCCGACCCACAGGCCTTTCTCGCCGCCAACCCGGACATCAACTACGACGACAGCTTCCCGATTCCGCTCGGTGAATGGGTGGTGGTCGGCAGCCTGCCGGACACCGTGCTGTTCCAGGCCGACGATTACCAGCAGCTGTTCCAGCAGATCGTCGACTCCTTCGGTCCGCAGGTGAGCTTCGTGCTCAAGCCCAAGCAATTGGCGAAAACCGAAGCGCTGAAAGCGCTGAACCGCATCCAGGTGCAACTCAGCAGCCTGTCGCCGGAAACCAAGGGCTATGTGCTGGTGGACTTCAGCGAACCGCTGGACGACGAACTGCAAGCGGTGCTGGTGTACACCAGCGACCTGGCGCGGGTGATGGAACTGGCCGTTGAAGTCGGCATCTACGCCGCGCCGGCCTACGAAAGCCTCAAGGCAGCCCAGGCCGATCTGTAGGTTGGGCTGAGGAGCGCAGCGACGAAGCCCAACGAAGGCCATCGAAATCGCTGTTGGGCTTCGCTGCACTCAGCCCCGTAGCCCGGATGCAATCCGGGGCCGGTTTCCGAGGTTAAGAACTTTCCCGGATTTCATACGGGCTACGAACTCGGTGGTGGCGCCACCCGCCATGGTATGAGCTGGGCCTATGCCTGGCGGGTTACGCGACGCCCGGTTTGCGGATTAGCCGGGCTATCTTCTTCCGCGCCGCTAACCCGCCCTACGTTGCTGTGTTCATCCCATCGCAGTTGGTGGATGGGTGAAGCGTCATCCACCCTTGTATGTTGAGTCCATGGTC
>CBIHQF010000115.1:0-8881 GCA_966211665.1 uncultured Pseudomonas sp.
CCTGCGCGACATCGTCTACACCCAGAGCGAGTTGGAAAATCAGCGTATCGACTTCAGCAGCTCGCAAGGCATCACCGATTACGTCTTCCACCTGCTGCGCAACGCCCGCACGCTGCGCGCCGGTGTCGAACCGAAAATAGTGGTGTGCTGGGGCGGCCACTCGATCAGCACCGAGGAATACAAATACACCAAAGTCGTCGGTCACGAATTGGGCCTGCGCGGCCTCGACGTCTGTACCGGCTGCGGCCCGGGGGTGATGAAAGGCCCCATGAAGGGCGCCACCATTTCCCATGCCAAACAACGCAATACCGGTGGCCGTTACCTGGGGCTGACCGAGCCTGGCATCATCGCCGCCGAGGCGCCCAACCCGATCGTCAACGAGCTGGTGATCCTGCCCGATATCGAAAAACGCCTGGAAGCCTTCGTACGCGTGGGTCACGGCATCATCATCTTCCCGGGCGGCGCCGGCACGGCCGAAGAGCTGCTGTATTTCCTCGGCATCCTGATGCACCCGGACAACCACGGCCTGCCTTTCCCGCTGATCATGACCGGCCCGAAAAGCGCCGCCCCTTACATTCAGCAGTTGAATGCGTTTATCGGCGCCACCCTGGGCGAAGCCGCACAGCAGCGCTACAAAATCATCATCGACGACCCGAGCCTGGTCGCACGGGAGATGGCCGAAGGGATCAAAGAGGTCACCCAACACCGCCGCGACCATAACGACGCCTTCCATTTCAATTGGCTGTTGAAGATTGACGAGAGCTTCCAGCACCCGTTCGAGCCCACCCATGCCAATATGGCGAGCTTGAAACTGACCCGCGATCAACCGGTGCACGAACTGGCGGCGCATTTACGTCGCGCCTTTTCCGGTATCGTCTCCGGCAACGTCAAGGACAAGGGCATTCGCCTGATCGAACAATACGGACCTTACGAAATCACCGGCGATCCGGACATCATGCGGCCGCTGGATCGTCTGCTGCGGGCGTTCGTCGAGCAGCACCGGATGAAGCTGCCGGGCAACAACGCCTATGTGCCCTGCTACAAACTGGCGACCTGAGCGGACGGGGCGAGCCCGCAACGGCGCTCGCCGGCAAGCCCGCACCTGCTGCCTAGGGTCTGTTGCCGTTTCAGCGCAAGCCGCGATGAAACGGCGACAGACCCTGGCTCGCCATGGACGCCGTATCGCTCATGGCGTTGGCAGATGCCACGCCGATGGTCGGCTATAGCCCGTCTTTAGTAGCATTCGACCAATTAATGACTATACAGTCGCGTTATTTGCCGCTTACTCTTGCGCCATGCACACCCAGCGCCGCATCCTCTTCATCGTCCTTCTCAGTTGCTTGAGTCTCGCCGCCCAAGGACAAACGCTGCGCATTGTCAGCGAAGCCTGGCCGCCCTATATCTACGAAGAGAACGGCGAACTGCACGGCCTCGATTACGACGTCACGCGGATCGTCCTACAACGCCTTGGCGTTCAAGCCGAATGGCAGATGCTGCCCTGGAAGCGCTGTGCGATGGCCTTGGAGCAAGGCAAAGCCGATGCGATTCTCGGCGCCTACCGCAACCGGGAAAGCGAGGCCACCCTAGTGTTCCCCAGCGAGCCGCTGTCGCGAATCGACCTGGTACTGTTTTACGCCAAGAACCGCCCCTATCCGTTTAGCGCCCTCGATGACCTGCAAGGCCTGAAAATAGGCGTGGCCAGCCGTTATTGGTATTCCGACCGGACCTTTGCCGAATCGCCGCTGTTCGTCCGTGAACCGGCGCCCAACCACACGGCCAACTTCAGCAAGTTGATGCACGAACGCGTGCACCTGGTGGTCAATGATCGTTATGCCGGACGCTTCGTGCTCGACAGCATGGGCCTGAACGATGCGGTCGCTCACCACCCCCGAGTGATCAGCCGGGACTCGCTCTACCTCGGGCTGCGACGCGGCGCCGGCCTCGAACGGTTGGCCGAGGACTTCGCCCGCGAACTGCGCCTGCTCAAGCTCGAACCGACCTACAGCCTGCTGCTGAGCCATTACGGCATGCGGCCCGCATTGCAACTTGCCGCCCGGGCTCCGCGCCCGGACCTGCATCCCAGTGTCCGATAGAAGCCCGTCGCAACGCTGTCAAACCGTTAAGCAGGCTACAGCTGCGCAAAGGCTCAGCTCTGTTATACTCGGGCCTTCCCGCCAGGCTTGCGCCCGGATGCTAGCCCCCAGAGGTCAGCAGTACCGGACGGGATTGCGCGCCCCAAGCGTGATTCAAGCCAGGCAATACACCCCATAGGGCCAAGCCCTCACTAGACAGGATTACACATGTCCTTTGCCTCCCTCGGTCTCTCCGAGGCACTAGTCCGCGCGGTCGAATCCGCCGGTTACACCCAACCCACTCCGGTGCAACAGCGGGCCATCCCCGCCGCGTTGCAAGGTCGCGACCTGATGGTGGCGGCCCAGACGGGTACAGGTAAAACGGGCGGTTTCGCCCTGCCGATTCTCGAGCGACTGTTCCCCAACGGTCACCCGGATCGCGAACAACGTCACGGCCCGAAGCAGCCGCGCGTGTTGGTACTGACGCCGACCCGCGAGCTCGCCGCCCAGGTGCACGACAGCTTCAAGCTGTATGCCCGCGATTTGAAATTCGTCAGCGCCTGCATCTTTGGCGGCGTTGGCATGACCCCCCAGGTGCAAGCACTGGCCAAAGGCGTCGACGTCTTGGTGGCCTGCCCCGGACGCCTGCTCGACCTGGCCAACCAGAAAGCCATCGACCTGTCCCACGTGGAAATCCTCGTGCTCGACGAAGCCGATCGCATGCTCGACATGGGCTTTATCCATGACGTGAAGAAGGTACTGGCCAAGCTGCCCACGCAACGACAGAACCTGCTGTTCTCGGCGACCTTCTCGAAAGACATCACCGACCTGGCCAGCAAGCTCCTGCATGACCCCGAGCGCATCGAAGTGACACCGCCGAACACTACGGTCGAGCGTATCGAGCAACGCGTGTTCCGCGTGCAGGCCAGCCACAAACGCGCCCTGCTCGCCCATCTGATCACCGCCGGCGCCTGGGAACAGATCCTGGTGTTCACCCGCACCAAGCACGGCGCCAATCGCCTGGCCGAGTACCTGGACAAGCACGGTCTGACCGCGGTGGCGATTCACGGCAACAAGAGCCAGAACGCCCGCACCAAGGCCCTGGCCGATTTCAAGGCGAACAAGGTGCGCATCCTGGTGGCCACTGATATCGCCGCCCGCGGCCTGGATATCGACCAGTTGCCCCACGTGGTCAACTTCGAACTGCCGAACGTCGAGGAAGACTACGTGCACCGCATTGGCCGTACCGGCCGTGCCGGGCGTAGCGGCGAGGCGATTTCGCTGGTCGCGCCGGATGAAGAAAAGCTGCTCAAGGGCATCGAGCGGATGACCAAGCAGAAAATCGCCGACGGCGACCTGCTCGGCTTCGACGCCAGTAAGGTCGAAGCCGAACGCCCGGAAGTACGCGAGCCGCAGAAGCCACGCCAACCGCGCGGCGCCAAACCGGACGGCGAACGTCATGGCGGCGGCCGCAAGGATAAGGGCAAGGACAGCGGCAAGGAGCAAAACCGTGCGGCCAAGCCACGCGGCGGCCGCTCGCAGCAGCCACGCGGTTCGGCCCGTGCCGCCGCACCCGCGGTGCCCGCCTTGCCTCCGGATCGAGCGCCGGACGAGTTCCGCGACGATGAGATCGATAATTTCGGCAACCGGGTCGACTATGTCAGCCCGAACCAGAACAAGCAGCAGAACCGCGGCCGTCGGTCCGGTGCGCCTGCTTCGCCTGCACGCGGCGCGAACGCCGGCAATGGCACCAGCCATGGCGCCGGCCAAAATCGCCCGACCGGCAAAGGTCCGCGTAACGGCGGCACGGGCGGACAGAACCGTCGCCAGGGCTCAGGCGGCCAAGGCGGTCAAGCGCGCAATGGCTCCGGCCGTGCGCGGCCGCCACGCGGTGACGGTCGCATCACCTCGCTGGATCGCGACGAGCTGCCCCGCCAGGAAGCAGCCGTGAAAAACCCGCGCGACAAGCAGCCGGTGATCGTGCACAAGGGCTCGCGGCTCGACCGCTTCCCCACGCCCGAGCAACTCGACGAATTGGCGAGCAGCCGGCCGAGAGGCGAGAAGCCAGCCCTGCTGACGCGCAATCGCGAAGAGTGATCGCGCGCTAAGCGCAGACGAAAACGCCGCCCCGAGGGGCGGCGTTTTCGTTGCTGCGACGCTCGAATCCACGCCTGCGCCGATAAGCGGTTGGGCCGCTACGCGGCCCGACCCATGTTACTGGCGCACACCTTCGATCGAGATGATCAGTTCGACGTCCTGGGAAGCCGGGCCGAGGTCTTTCTGAATATCGAAGTCTTTCAGTTTGACCAAGGTGCTGCCTTCGAAACCGGCGCGGTAGCCACCCCAAGGATCGTCGCCCTGGCCGATGAACTTGGCGGCGATGACCACCGGCTTGGTCACGCCATTGAGGGTCAGGTTGCCGGTGATGTCGGCAGTGCCTTCGCCAGTGGACTTGACCGAGGTGGACTCGAAAGTCGCGGTCGGGTGTTTATCGACGTTGAGGAAATCGCCGCTGCGCAGGTGCTTGTCGCGCTCGGCATGGTTGGTGTCGACGCTGGCGGTGTTCAGGCTGACCTTGACCTTGCTGGCTTCCGGGTTCTTCTCGTCGAAGCTGAAGCTGCCGTCGAAATCCTTGAACGTACCGTACAGCCAGCTGTAGCCCAGGTGGCTGATCTTGAAATTGACGAAGGCGTGCTGGCCCTGCTTGTCGATGGCGTAATCGGCGGCCATCGCGTGGCCGGCACCCAACAATGCGGTGCCGAGGGTCAATGCGGCGAGGGTCTTCTTCAACATGGGCATTCTCTCCTTGTGAGGTTGTGCAAGCGGCTGCCGGGATGATTCCAGGCAACCGGAATAAGGTGGCGGAGTTAACGGCCGAACATGCGCACCAGGGTGCGGTCACGGTCGATGAAGTGATGTTTGAGCGCGGCGAGCGCATGGATGCCGGCGAAGATCACCAGTGCCCAGGCCAGGTACTCATGCACCAAGCCGGCGACATCTTCCTGATCGGGGATGCTGGTGATGGTCGCCGACACCGTGAACAGGCCGAATACTTCGATGCCGCGGCCATCGGCGGTGGAAATCAGGTAACCGGAGACCATCAGCACGAACAGGCCGAGGTACAGAAAGCCATGACCGAGCTTGCTGCCCAGGCGGGTCAAGCGTCCATGGTCCGGCAGGCTGCCCGGCGGCGGGCTCAGCAGGCGCCAGAACAGCCGGCCGAGCATGACTATGAACAACAGAATACCGATGCTTTTATGGATATCCGGCGCGGTTTTGTACCAGCTGCTGTAGTAGTCCAGGCCGACCATCCAGTAGCCCAGACCGAACAAACCGAACACCGCCACAGCCACCAGCCAATGGATAAGAATGCTGACCACACCGTAGCGGGAAGGGGAATTACGCCATTGCATGAAGCGCGATCTCTAAATAGAGGGCTGAAAAGATCGAGCAAGACTAGCAATATACCTATCGACTTAAAGCGGAAATTTCTGCTTTTACATATCTAGAAATACGATATTTGACCACGCTCATTGAGCGCGTCGATTCCGCCAACGCTCACGGACTTGTGCCGCCCATTCGCCGCGAGGCTTCTGATAGGCTTGACGCAAATGATTGAGAGAGCCTAGATGAGCCAGAACGACCAGTGGATGCAGCGCGACCTGAACGTACTCTGGCATCCCTGTACCCAGATGAAGGATCACGAACAGCTGGCCCTGGTGCCGATCAAGCGTGGCGAAGGCGTATGGCTGGAGGATTTCGACGGCAAACGCTACCTCGATGCCGTCAGCTCCTGGTGGGTCAACGTGTTCGGCCATGCCAACCCGCGGATCAACCAGCGCATCAAGGACCAGGTCGACCAGTTGGAGCACGTGATCCTCGCCGGCTTCAGCCATGCGCCGGTGATCGAGCTGTCCGAGCGCCTGGTCGACATGACCCCCGCCGGTCTTGACCGGGTGTTCTACGCCGACAACGGTTCCTCGTGCATCGAAGTCGCGCTGAAGATGAGCTTTCACTACTGGCTCAACGTCGGCAAGCCGGCGAAGAAGCGCTTCGTCACCCTGAGCAACAGCTACCACGGCGAAACCATCGCGGCCATGTCGGTGGGCGATGTCGGCCTGTTCACCGACACCTACAAGGCGCTGCTGCTCGACACCATCAAGGTGCCCAGCCCGGACTGCTATTTCCGCCCGGACGGCATGAGCTGGGAAGCGCACTCGCGGGCCATGTTCGCCCATATGGAACGAACCCTCGCCGAGCACGGTCATGAGGTCGCGGCGGTGATAGTCGAGCCGCTGATCCAGGGCGCCGGCGGAATGCGCATGTACCACCCGATCTACCTCAAGTTGCTGCGTGAAGCCTGCGATCGCTATGGCGTGCACCTGATCCACGACGAAATCGCCGTCGGCTTCGGCCGCACCGGCACGATGTTCGCCTGCGAACAGGCCGGCATCGCCCCGGATTTTCTCTGCCTGTCCAAGGCGCTGACCGGCGGCTATCTGCCGCTGGCCGCCTGCCTGACCACCGATACCGTCTACCAGGCGTTCTACGACGACTACTCGACCTTGCGCGCATTCCTCCACTCGCATAGCTACACCGGCAATCCACTGGCGTGCGCAGCGGCGCTGGCAACCCTGGATATCTTCGAGCAGGACGATGTGATCGAGGCCAATAAAGCCCTGTCCGCGCATATGGCCAGCGCCACCGCACACCTGGCCGATCACCCGCATGTCGCCGAAGTGCGCCAGACCGGCATGGCCCTGGCCATCGAAATGGTTCAGGACAAGGCCAGCAAGACCGCCTACCCTTGGCAGGAACGTCGCGGCCTCAAGGTCTACCAACATGCGCTGTCGCGCGGCGCCTTGCTGCGCCCGTTGGGCAGCGTGGTGTATTTGCTGCCGCCCTATGTCATCACCCCGGCGCAGATCGACTTTCTCGCCGAGGTGGCCAGCGAGGGCATCGAGATCGCCACCCGCACTTCGGTCAGCGTGGCCCAGGGTAATACCCTCCACCCGGACTTTCGCGATCCGGGCTAAAAGCAGCGGCAAGCCGCAAGTAAAAGCAGGTGCCGTTGCTTTAAACTTGCCGCTTTCCACTTGTCGCTTGCAGCTGCCCCTATGCGCCTATCCCGTTTCTTTATCGATACCCCGCTGTCCCTCGGCCAACACCAGCTACCGGAAGCCCAGGCCCACTATATAGGGCGTGTGCTGCGCCATGCCGTCGGTGATGCCGTGCAATTGTTCGATGGCAGTGGCCAGGAGTTCCTCGGCGAACTGATCGAGGTCGGCAAAAAGGCAGTGCGGGTCGAGTTGCGAGAATCCTTCGCCGGCCTCGCCGAGTCGCCTCTACGCATTCATCTGGGCCAGGGCCTGTCCCGTGGCGAGCGTATGGATTGGGCGATCCAGAAAGCCACCGAGCTGGGGGCGACGGATATCACCCCGATCGTCAGCGAACGCTGCGAAGTGCGCCTGAAAGATGAGCGCGCCGACAAACGCATGGGCCACTGGCGGCAGATCGCGATCAGTGCCTGCGAACAATGCGGGCGCTCGGTAATCCCATCGATCCATCCACCGATCAGCTTGGCCGATTGGCTGCTGCAGGTTGAGGCCGAGTTGAAATTGGTGCTGCATCCAGTCGCCCAACCCTGGGTCAGCCACGCGCCGCCGCGCTCCCTGGCCATGCTGATCGGCCCCGAAGGCGGTTTGACTGAGGCGGAAGTCGAACAGGCGCAAGGCGCCGGCTTTCATGCCGCGCGCTTGGGACCGCGGGTACTGCGCACCGAAACCGCACCGGTGGTGGCGCTGAGCGTGGCGCAGCAGCTGTGGGGGGATTTGTAGGGGATTCGGCGCGAAACCGATGGTGGGTTACGGCACGCCAAGCATTGCACAGAACTCCATCGAGAAGCCGCGCGCCTAACCCACCCGCACTGGCTTAGCTGCTATGGGGCGATTTCCAGGAGCTATGGCACCCCTACTGTGGTGCGCACGTCGCACCCTACGCTGATGGTCCCTGAGCACCCGAGGTAACACCTGCGCCCCCCTGACGCCCTCGGGCGCACCATTCCGAGGCCAGTGTTACCGCCGGAAACCCTCGCCCAGATACCTGGCACGTCTGTACCATTCTGGCGAATGAGGATGAAAATCGGCTCACAAGACAATTTCTTGTAACAATCTGAAATACGCCATAAAGCATTTTTTTCACGACCTTTCTCAGGCCTTTTTTCTGATACGCGCAAACCTCTGAAAACACTGGAAAAAAGCCTTTTCAGCGGCCTGCTTTTTGCCTACGTTTCGCATCCTGCTCAAGCTATTCGGCGGCAGGATGCATCAACTATCGTAACGGCACATATCGCGCCAACGACTCACAACGCCCATAACAAGTCGAACGGGCCTTGTACTCCACAAGAGTTCAGGCAACCGTCACCGGCACAGGAGCATCCCCTCGATGTCTGAATTGGTTAGTTACCTCAATGGTTTGGTCTGGAGCCCCGCACTGATTTATCTGTGCTTGGGTGTCGGCCTGTATTTCTCGCTGCGCGGCCGCTTCTTGCAAATTCGTCACTTCCGCGAAATGGTCCGTTTGATGTTCACCGGGCGCACCGACTCGGCCGGCATCACCTCCTTCCAGGCCCTGACCATGACTCTCGCCGGTCGTGTCGGTACCGGCAACATCGCCGGCGTGGCCACCGCCATCACCTTTGGCGGCCCCGGTGCGGTGTTCTGGATGTGGATGGTGGCCTTCCTCGGCGCCAGCTCGGCGTTCGTCGAGTCCACGCTCGGCCAGGTCTACAAGGAAAAAATCGACGGCCA
>CBIHQF010000116.1:0-8868 GCA_966211665.1 uncultured Pseudomonas sp.
CACAACCGGCGCGGCGCTGCCAACCACCCCGGTCCGCGCCGCTAACCCACCCTACGCCCCGACCTCCCGGCGCCCCCCTAACCAGACCCATGAGACCCCTGCATGAACTGCGACCCGCTAAGCGACGCCGAACTGGATTTTCTCGAAAGCATTCTGCTCAAGCACGGCAACGACGACTCGATACTGGATGCCTGTGAACTGGACGGCTTTTTTACCGCGCTGATCTCCAGCCCTGAGATACTGCCGCCCAGCCGCTGGCTGCCGGAGCTATGGGGCGGCGAGCTGCCCGAGTTGGATTGGGCAAGCGCCGAGATGCAACGCTTTATGGCCCTGCTGCTTCAGCATATGAATAACTGCGTGATGACGCTGATGGAGTACCCCGACGAGTTCAAGGCGCTGTTTCATGAGCGGCAACTGGACGGTAAGACCTACACCATCGTCGAGGAATGGTGCTTCGGTTATATGCGCGGCGTAGCCCTGGGCCAGTGGCCGCAGCTGCCCGACGCCCAAGCCGAACACCTGGCGGCCATTGATCTGCACGGCAACGAGGGCTTCTTCCCGCTGCTGGATCAAATGAGCGAGGCCCAGTACCAGCAATCCGTACTGGCGATCGAACCCGCTGCCCTCGCCCTGCATGAGTACTGGCTGGAACATCGTGCGCCGCAGAGACCAACCACCCCGCTGCGCGCCGCCGCCAAACCCGGACGCAACGACCCCTGCCCGTGCGGCAGCGGAAAGAAATTCAAGCAGTGCTGCCTGCACTAACAGCGCCGCGATCCGTGGGAGGGGCCGGGCGGCGCTCCGCTTTAGCCGCGACTGCTTTTACGGCAGCAAAACATCGCGGCTAAAGCCCCTCCCACAAAGAGGCAGCAGCGCCAAAACGTGGATGCAATCTAAGGCGCTTCACGGGTGCGGCCCCGGATTGCATCCGGGCTACCAAGACAGTAAGCAAACGCTGCCAAACGCGCCGCTGGCTGGTGGCCTCTGCTATCGTCTGCCAACCGCCCCTGCAAGGAAGCCTCATGCAGACAGCCAGCGCTCGAACAAAACACCACGCCCAGCGGCCCAAACACGCCATTGGAGATATCCCGTGCTGATGCAATCGGTTGAATCCTTACTGACCGAGCTGCGGGTGCTCGACGAACATCCGCGCATCGAAGCCAAGCGTGCCTCGCAGATCGGCAGTTCAGTGATGCAAAGCATCTGTGCCTTCGCCAATGAGCCGGGGCTGGGTGGCGGCTATCTGCTGCTCGGGGTGTGCGAACCGGACACACAACACATGGAGTTCTGGTTGGAAGGCGTGGCCGATGCCGACAAGCTGCTGAATGCGATTCAAGGCAACTGCCGCGAACAGTTCGAAACGCCGATCCCGGTGCATAGCCAAACAGCGCTCGTCGAAGGGCAGCGGATTGTTGCGGTGTATGTGCCGGAGCTGGATGCTGCCGCCAAGCCGTGTGTATTCAAGGGCAAGTTCGACAGCAAGAACAAACGCAAGACCGGTGTGTGGCGACGCGGCCTGAATGGCGATTACGAGTGCTCGCAGGCAGAGCTGGAGCCGCTGCTGCTGGCCAAGTCTGGCTTGAGTTTTGAGCAGGTCATCCTGCCGGATGCGGAGTGGGACGACCTCGACAGCGGCGCCATCGCGCTCTACCGGCAGCTGCGTGGTCGCGTCCGTCCGCAAGCCGAAGAGCTGCTGGCCGGCGATGAGGACATGCTGCGCGCGCTCAATCTGGTCAAACAGGTCGACGGGCGCTGGCGGCCGAATGTGGCGGGCTTGTTGTTGCTGGGCAAACCGCTGGCGCTACGCCGCCTGCTACCGGCCGTGCGGGTCGACTATGTGCGTATCCAGGGGACGCAATGGGTTGAGAACCCGGAGCAACGCTTCGCCACTACCCAGGATTTCCGCGAGCCACTGATCCGTTTGATCGCGCGCCTGGAAGCCACCATCCTGGACGATATGCCCCGGCACTTTCGCCTGCGCGAAGGCGAAACCCAGCGTTCCGATCAGCCGTTGCTGCCGCAGAAGGTGATTCGCGAAGCGGTGGTCAATGCGCTGATGCACCGCGACTACCAGGTCAACCAGCCGACCCTGGTGGTGCGCTACAGCAACCGCCTGGAAATCCGTAACGCCGGCTATTCGCTCAAGCCCACCGCGCTGCTCGGCGAAATGGGCTCACAGCTGCGCAACCCGATCATCGCCGCGGTGCTATATGACCTCGACTTTGCTGAAACCAAGGGCACCGGCATCCGCACCATGCGCCGTCTACTGCAGGAACTGGGGCTGACTGCGCCGGTGTTCAGCAGCCATCAGTTGGAAAACCAGTTCACCGCCATCTATCTGCTGCACCAGTTGCTGGGTGAGGCGCAATTGCGCTGGCTGCAGCAGTTCAGCCATTTGCAGCTGACGGCCGATGAGGCCAAGGCGTTGATCCTGGCGGCAGAAACCGGCGCGGTGGATAACGCCGCCCTGCGCGCCATCAGCGACCTGGATACCCTGGCCGCCAGCCAGACCCTGGGCCGCCTGCACCATCAACGAGGCTTGCTGGTGAAAGGCGGCGCGGGGCCGGCAACCTACTACCAACTGGCTGAGTTACCGGGCCTGCCGCTGTTCCCGGCAGAAGGCCTGGATAACCGTGACCTCGGCGCAAATACGAGTGACCTCGACGCAAATACGAGTGACCTCAATGCAAATACGAGTGACCTCGACGCAAATACGAGTGACCTCGGCGCCAATGCGGGTGATCTGCCCGAGCCATTGCGCATGGCGCTGCTGGCGCTTTCGCCTAAGGCACGCAAGCAGACACTCTGGCCGTTGATTCTCTGGCTATGCAGCCTGCGTCCGTACAATGCGGAGCAACTGGCCAGGCACTTGAATCGCCAGGTGGTGGCGCTGAAAACCGGCCATCTGAATCCGCTGCGCGAGCAACAGGGCCTGCTGCAATACCTGCACCCCGAAGTGATCAATCATCCGCAACAAGCCTATGTGACCAGCGCTGCCGGTCGCCTATGGTTGGCCGAACAAGGAATAGTGCTGTGACCACCACGCCTGCCGTTGCCCACCCCGAGTTCCATGAACCCAAGTTTCAAGAAGAGTACAGCGCCAAGATCCCCGCCCTGGCGCTGCTGGCCAACCTGGGGTTTAACTACCTGAGCCCTAGTGCGGCGCTGGAGTTGCGCGGCAGCAAGGAGCGCGTGGTGCTGGCCCCGGTGCTGCGCGCCGAACTGGCCAAGCGGCGCTTTTTCAGCAATGGCGTCGAGCACGGCCTGAGCGAGGCGGCGCTGAACAAGCTGGTCGGCGAAATCAGCCATCCGCTGCTGAACGAGGGCTTGCAGGCGGCTAACCAGCGCTTGTCCGATCAGTTGCTGTACGGGGTGAGCGTCGGCGACTTTGTGGCGGGGACGAAGGTCAACCCGACCATCGCGCTGATTGACTGGAACGAGCCGAGCAATAACAGCTTTCACTTGACCGAGGAGCTGGGTGTGAGCTGCGCCAGCGGCATCGGCCAACGCATCCCGGATATCGTGCTCTATGTGAACGGCTTGCCGCTGGTGGTGATCGAGGCCAAGCGGCCGGACTCCAATAGCGGCAAAGAGCTGATCGGCCAGGGTATCTCGCAAATGCTGCGCAACCAGCGTGCCAGTGAAATCCCCCAGCTGTTCGCCTTTAGCCAGTTACTGCTGGTGGTCGACGGCAGTGGCGGGCGTTACGGCACCGTGGGGACCACCGAGAAATTCTGGGCGACGTGGCGCGAGGAGGAAATCGGCGAGGTGGCCTTCGCCGAGCTGAAAAACCGCCCCCTGGATGTCGCCCAGGAGCAGGCGATTTTCGCCCAGCGCACGGCCGCTAGCCTAACCTGGTATCGCAGCTGGCTGGCCGGCGGACTGCTCGCCAGCCAGCAGGATAAATTGCTCGCCAGCCTTTGCCGCCCGGATCGCCTGCTGGAGCTGGTGCGTTTCTATACCTACAGCGACACCAAACACGGCAAGATCGTCGCGCGTTACCAGCAGGTGTTCGGCATCCGCGCGCTGCTTGCGCGCATCCAGCAGCGCGACGTACGCGGCGCACGTCAGGGCGGAGTGATCTGGCACACCACTGGCTCGGGCAAGTCGATCACCATGCTGCTGCTGAGCAAGGCGCTGATCTTTCACCCGAGCCTGCAGAACTGCCGGGTGCTGGTGATCACCGACCGCACTGATCTGGAAGCGCAGCTGAGCAAAACCTTTGCCAGCGCCGGGGTACTGACCGAGCGCGACCAACAGGAGGCCCTGAGCCAATCCGGCCGGCATCTGGCGCAACAGATCGGCAAGGGCTCGGCGCGGGTGATGTTCAGCCTGATCCAAAAATTCAATTCGGCGGCCAAGCTGCCGGAATGCCGCAACGACAGCAGCGACTTTATCGTGCTGGTGGACGAGGGCCATCGCTCCCAGGGCGGCGAAAACCATGTGCAGATGCGCCTGGCGCTGCCTAACGCGGCCTTTGTCGCCTTTACCGGCACGCCGTTGCTGCAAAAGGAAAAAACCCAGAGCAAGTTCGGTCCCATCGTGCATGCCTACACCATGCAGCGCGCCGTGGAAGACGGCACGGTAACCCCGCTGCTGTACGAGGAGCGCCGCCTGGAGCTGGATGTGAACGATCGCGCCATCGATAGTTGGTTCGAGCGCCATACCCAGGGCTTGAGCGAGGCGCAGCAAGCCGACCTGAAGAAGAAATTCGCCAAGAAGGGCGAGCTGTACAAGGCCCTCGGCCGGTTGGAGCTGATCGCCCATGACATCAGCGAGCACTTCAGCAACAACCTGCTGGATGGGCTGAAGGGGCAGGTGGCTTGTGACAGCCGGGTGTCGGCAATTCGCTTGAAGGAGTTTCTCGACGAGATTGGCCTGGTCAGCTCGGCACTGGTGATGTCCGCCCCGGACAGCCGCGAAGGCAACAGCGACAACGACGATGACAGCAAGTCGGTGGTGCAAGCCTGGTGGGACAAGCACGTCGGCAAGGAAGACGGCACCGTCTACAAGCAGCGGATGATCGACGCCTTCGCTCAGGACGACGGTCCCGACCTGCTGATCGTCATCGACCAGTTGCTCACCGGCTTCGACGAGCCACGCAACGCGGTGCTGTATATCGACAAGAACCTCAAGCAGCACAACCTGATCCAAGCCATCGCCCGGGTCAATCGCCTGCACCCGCTGAAGAAGCACGGCCTGCTGATCGACTATCGCGGCATTCTCGGCGAGCTGGATATCACCATCGCCCAGTATCAGGACCTGGCCACGCGCACCCAGGGCGGTTACAGCATCGAAGATCTGGACGGCCTGTACAGCCCAATGAGCACCGAATACAAGAAGCTGCCGAGCCTGCATCAGCAGCTGTGGGCGATCTTCGCCGGGGTGAGGAACACCCAGGATATCGAGCAGATGCTGGCGGTGCTGCTGCCGCGCTTACAGGAGGTGGAGGGCGCGCAGGTGGATACGCGGCAGAAGGCTCGTGATGATTTCTATGCCCTGCTCAGCGAGTTTGCCGCCTGCCTGGCGATTGCCTTGCAGTCCCAGGCGTTCTTTCAGGACAAGAGTGTGAGCGAGCAGACCCGTCGTCAATACAAGGAGACGGTCAAGCAGCTGTCCAACCTGCGCCAGCGCCTGAAGCAAGCCACCGGCGATACGGTGGACTACGACGAATATGCGGTGCAGGTGAAGAAGCTGATGGATAAGCATGTGCTTGGCATCGGTGTGCAGGAATCCAAGGGCGCGTATGTGGTCGGTGAGATGGGAACGCACCAGCCCGAGGCCTGGAGCGAGGAAAAAACCCGCAACGAGAAGGACATCATCCAGACCCGCCTGACCAAGGAAATCGACCAGATGCTCGACGACCCCTACGCACAGAAGCGCTTCTCCGAGCTGCTGCGTGAGGTAATCGCCGAGGCCGATGCGCTGTTCGATAACCCTCTCAAGCAGTTTTTGCTGTTCAAGACATTCGACGAGCAACTGCAACAGCGTCAGCTCGACGAGCTGCCCGATACGGTCCGCGGCAATCCCCATGTGCAGGCATATTTCGGCGCCTTCAAGCTGTTGCTGGATGAGCAGCGCGTGGCCGCCGATACACGGGACACGGCGCACTGGGTGGCGCTGGCCGAGCAGACCGACACCATCGTCAGTCAGGCGGTGCGCGAGTTCTCCATCAACCCACTGAATATCGAGGCGGCCGTGCGCCAGCAATTGTTGCCGCTGTATTTTATGGCGCTAAAGACCTTGGGCCTAGGTATGGATCAGGTGCAGGCACTGGTGGAACTGGTGGTGCAAATCGTCCGCGCCGGAGCACGCAAAGCCTGATGGCCAGTTTGCATTACGGCGGAGAGGCGATTGCCTATCGGGTGCAGCACCTACCGCGCCCGGCACGCAAGCTGACCATCAAGGTGCAACCCGATGGCCAGGTGCTGGTACTGGCCCCGATCGATGCCAGCGTCGAGCAGATCACTGCTGGGGTGAACAAACGCGCACGCTGGATCTGGGAGCAACTACAGCCGATCCGCGAGCGCCTGCTGCATGTACGCCCGCGCCAGTACATCAGTGGCGAAACCCATTTCTATCTGGGCAAACGCTACCCGCTGAAAGTCATCGAAAGCAGCAGTGCACCGCAACAGGTCAAGCTGCTGCGCGGCATGCTGTGTATCAACATACGGCAGAACCGCCCGGAGAAAGTCCGCGAACTGTTATTCGCTTGGTACAAGATGCGCGCGCGCGAGCAATTCAATCAGCGCCTGCAGCGCCTGACTCCGCAGGCGCGCTGGCTGACGCAAACACCTGCCCTGCGCCTGCTCACCATGCAAACGCAATGGGGTAGCTGCTCGCATTCCGGCACCCTGACGCTCAACCCGCATCTGGTCAAAGCCCCGCCCGAGTGCATCGACTATGTACTGCTGCATGAGCTTTGCCACCTGGCCGAGCACAACCACTCGGAAGCCTTCTGGCGTTTGCTCGATCAATTGATGCCGGATTGGCAGCCGATCAAGGCGCGCTTGGATGAGATGGTGGAGCTGTACCTGAATGATGTGCGCTGAGGCGACTTTTTTGCATCTGCGCGACAGCCAACTGCAGCCAGGCGACAGCGTGACCGGGTGAGCGCCTCCAGGCCGGTAAACGGCTTGGCGGTCACTGAAACGCTATGCTAGCTTGGCGCCACACCAGCACAGCCTGAGCGCATTCGAATAAGAGGAAAACATCCCATGGCCGAGGCCACGCCCGCGCTGGAAATTCGCGATTTGCATAAACGCTACGGCGATCTCGAGGTGCTCAAAGGCATCTCCCTTACCGCGCGCGACGGCGATGTCATTTCCATCCTCGGTTCTTCCGGCTCCGGCAAGTCGACCTTCCTACGTTGCATCAACCTGCTGGAAAACCCGCACAAGGGGCAGATCGTCGTCGCCGGCGAAGAGCTCAAGCTGAAGCCCGCGAAGAACGGCGAACTGGTGGCCGCCGACGGCAAACAGATCAACCGTTTGCGCAGCGAGCTGGGTTTCGTTTTTCAGAATTTCAATCTGTGGCCGCACATGAGCGTGCTCGATAACATCATCGAGGCGCCGCGCCGCGTGCTCGGTTTGAGCAAAGCCGAGGCCATCGAACGTGCCGAGGCGCTGTTGGCCAAGGTCGGCATCGGCGACAAGCGCCACGTCTATCCCAACCAGTTGTCCGGCGGCCAGCAACAGCGCGCGGCGATCGCCCGCACCCTGTGCATGGAGCCCAAGGTGATCCTGTTCGACGAGCCGACTTCGGCTCTCGACCCGGAGATGGTACAAGAAGTGCTTAATGTCATCCGCGCGCTCGCCGAGGAAGGCCGCACCATGCTGCTGGTCACCCACGAGATGGGCTTCGCCCGTCAGGTTTCCAGCGAAGTGGTGTTTCTCCACCAAGGCTTGATCGAGGAACAAGGCCCGCCCGAGCAGGTGTTCGACAACCCGAGCTCGGCGCGCTGCAAACAATTCATGTCCAGCAATCACTAAACACGGAGCAACAACGCATGCAGAGCTATAAGAAGATCCTGCTGGCCGCTGCCGCCACCCTGGCATTCGGCACCAGCGCCGTCGCTGCTGACAAACTCAAACTCGGTACCGAAGGTGCCTACCCGCCGTTCAACCTGATCGATGCCAACGGCCAGGTCGGCGGCTTCGACGTGGAGATCGGCCAGGCCCTGTGCGCCAAGATGCAGGCCGAGTGCGAAGTGGTCACCTCCGACTGGGACGGCATCATCCCGGCCCTGAACGCGAAGAAGTTCGACTTCCTGATCGCCTCGATGTCGATCACCGAAGAACGCCAGGCGGCCGTCGACTTCACCGACCCCTACTACACCAACAAACTGCAGTTCATCGCCCCCAAAGGCGCGGACTTCAAGACCGATAAAGCCAGCCTCAAGGGCAAGGTCATCGGCGCCCAGCGCGCGACCATCGCCGGCACCTGGCTGGAAGACAACCTGGATGACGTGGTCGATATCAAGCTCTACGACACCCAGGAAAACGCCTACCTCGACCTGTCCTCGGGCCGCCTCGATGGTGTGCTGGCCGATAGCTTCGTCAACTGGGAATGGCTGAAGAGCGACGCCGGCAAAGACTTCGAATTCAAGGGCGAGCCGGTATTCGACAACGACAAGATCGGCATCGCCGTACGCAAGGGCGATCCGCTGCGCGAGAAGCTGAACGCCGCACTGAAAGAAATCGTCGCCGATGGCACCTACAAGAAAATCAACGACAAGTACTTCCCCTTCAGCATCTACTAAGCAGCCGGCACTGCGTCGCCCCTCGGGCGGCGCAGGCTTCTGAGCGCCCCTCATGACTTTCGACCTCTACGGATTCGGCCCGGCCCTGGCCGCGGGCACCTTGATGA
>CBIHQF010000117.1:0-8827 GCA_966211665.1 uncultured Pseudomonas sp.
CAGCCGAATTCATTGACCCGCAATAATGCCGGATCGAGGACGAATACCGGCAACAGACATCCACTGGCGAGCCCCGCCTGCAATGCGGGATGGTCGTGCAAACGCAGATCCTGTTTGAACCAGAGCAGCGAACGCATACAGCAACTCCAAATTTCAACAGCTCATGTACAGCCGGATACAAGCTGTACAAGGCTAGCTTAGCAATGGCACCTAGTTAGCGCTTGGACAACGGACCAACGCTATCGATCTATCGACTCAAAGGCAGCAACCACAGCTAGGCTGCTAATTGAGATTAGTCGAGGAACAGCGCATGGAAATTTTCGGCATCGCAATTTTGATTTTTCTGGTCACCGATCCGTTCGGCAATATCGCCATCTACATCGCCGCGTTGAAGAACGTCTCGGCCGAGCGCCGCCTCCGCGTAGCCGGTCGCGAGCTGCTGTTCGCCCTGGCGCTGCTCCTGCTGTTCCTTACGTTTGGCGACAAAGTCCTCAGCGGTTTGGGTCTGTCGCGTGAGGCAACCGCGATCGCCGGCGGTATCATCCTGTTCGTCATCGCCATGCGGCTGATCTTCCCCGGCCCGCAAGGCGTGCTCGGCGACGTGCCGGATGGCGAGCCGATGCTGGTACCCTTGGCCACGCCAGCCGAAGCCGGGCCTTCGGCCCTGGCGGTGTTGATGACCTTGCGCAATACCCATGAAGGGCCGCTGTGGGAACTCTACGCGGCGCTGCTCATGGCTTGGGCGGCCACCGCCTTCATCCTGTTGCAGGCCTCGTTCCTGCAGCGTTTCCTCGGCCCTCGCGGGCTGACCGCGGTAGAACGGCTGATGGGCATGCTATTGATCATGCTCAGCGTCGATATGCTGTTGGATAACCTACAAAGCGTGCTGCATATTCGTCCATGAAATTGGTTTGTCTCTTTTTATTCAGCGCCATGCTCGCCGGCTGCGCCAGCGGCCCACGGATCGACACACGCTATAACGCGGTCGGCCAGAACAGCCGGGTGCAATACATAATCCTGCACTACACCTCCACGGATCTGGCGCACTCGCTACGGCTGTTGACCGAGGGCGAGGTGAGCAGCCATTACCTGATCGGCGAAGCGCCGGCGACCATCTATCGCCTGGTCGACGAAGACCGCCGCGCCTGGCATGCCGGCGATAGCCAATGGCAAGGCCGCACCTGGCTGAACGGCACCTCGATCGGCATCGAGTTGGTCAACCAAGGCTTCTACGACGGCCCCAACAACCGCTACTGGCAACCCTATTCGCCGGCGCAGATAGAGGCGCTGATCGTGCTGCTCAAGGACATCGTGCAGCGCCACCAACTGTCCCTCGGCAGCATCCTCGCCCACAGCGATATCGCCCCGCAGCGTAAGGTCGATCCCGGCCCGCTGTTCCCCTGGAAGCGCCTGGCGGACGCCGGCCTGGTGCCTTGGCCGGACGACCGGGTGGTGGCGCAGCAGCAGGCCCTGTTCGCCGAAAGCCTGCCGACCGTCGCCTGGTTCCAGGCGCAACTGGCACGCCAGGGTTATCAGGTGCCGGAACACGGCGAGTTGGATGAGGAAACGCGCAATGTACTGGCGGCCTTTCAGATGAAATACCGCCCCGCACGCCACGACGGCGAGCCGGATGCCGAAACCGCGGCGCTGCTATTGGTATTGAATAACCAGCGTGCGCCCTGAAGGTGGCACCGATCAAGGGTGTTCGAACATCATCCGCAAGGTGCTTTTGAGCAGCGCCGGAGAATAGGGCTTGCAGATGGTCGCGACCTGCCGCGCATCGCCTGTGGATAGATCGGCGAACTCGGCGCTGTCGCCATAGCCGCTGGCGAACAAGCCGCGCAGCGTCGGGCGCAATTGCCGGGCGATGGCCATAAGCCGATAGCCGCTCATCCCGGGTAGACAGATATCGGTCATCAGCAGATCGAGCGGCTGCTCGCTTTGCAAAATGGCCAGCGCCTCGGGCGCGTCTTCGGCTTCGAGCACCCGATAATTCAGCTCGGCGAGCAACTCGGAGGTCAGGGTACGCACCACCTCGTCGTCCTCGACCAACAGAATGGTCCGGGTATCAATACCGGCCTTTTCTACCACGCCCGATATCCGATCATGCATGCAGCGACCTCACAACAGCCCGGTTAAATTGACGTCCCACCCGCATACGCTGCTCGCGCCCCGCGCCATGCCGTGAAGGGGGTGATGCAAACGAGCTACGGACTCTGGCCGATAACCAGGGATCGACGATCCACTGACGGCCTTGTCATTGCGACCCTGGGGGCGATGTGCGGGTTCAACCAAATGAATGGCGACGGCCAGACCGCGCCAGCCGCTCTTGAACCAAATGGGATAAGGCGGGTCGCGCCGGGGCGACGGCCAACTGCTATTTCATGCAAATTGCATCATCGGCGATTCGAGCGTCATGCATTATGCATTCCGCACGATCCGGTTTATTTATTAACCTATTGATTTTCATAGATTTTTCTATAAAAAAGAACTGGCACGCGGACTGCTTCCCAGGAATACCCATTCTTGATTTTGCAACCAGGGACGCTGCGATGAAGATCCTTCCCAACCTATTGACTCTCACCTTGGCCGCCTCGATCGGCGCGTTCGCATCCACTTCATTGGCCGCGCTGGCACTGACGCTGAACCACAAGCCGGCCGAACAACAGCCGATTAACCAGCAACCGCGTCCAGTCGTGGTGGTGGATATCACCGGCAATTGGCTCAGGGCCAGCCAGGAAACCCGGCAAGGCTTGTATCTGTCGCTGCCCGCGCAGCGCTGGATATTCTAGACGCGCACGCCTTTGATTGAGAGCGGCCGCGCGATCGCGCCACCGCTCACAGCGGCAAGGCCATATAAAACTGCGAGCCTTGGTTAGGCCGCGAGTACAGGTTCAAACGGCCACCGTGCAGTTGCACGATCTCCTTGCACATGGCCAGACCCAATCCGGCACCGCCGGTTTTTTTGCCGATTTGCACGAACGGTTCGAAGATCCTCGCCTGCTGACTGAAGTCGATGCCCTCGCCGTTGTCCTGCACGCTGATGATCAAGCGCTCGCCGTGGCGCCGTGCCTGCAGCTGAATTTCACCGCCGGGGTTGCTGTGACGCAGGGCGTTGACCAGCAGGTTATCCAGCACCCGCTCGATCTGCATGCGGTCCAACTGGATGAACGGCAAGGCGCTCTGGATATCCGTGCGCAGGGCCACGCCACGTGCCTCGGCGCGCGCGATAAAACGCTGGCGGGCCTGAATGAGCAGGTCGTTGAGATCGCATGGGCTCAATTCCAGACGCTGCAAGCCGTTCTGATAGCGGGAGAAATTCAGCAGGTCGGTGATCAGTTGGACCAGTCGCAGCATTTCCTCGTTGACCGTCTGCACCAGGTCGAATTCGCGCGACCCCTCGGCGAATCTCAGGCGTTCCTGGAGCAGACTGAAGGCCATCTGCATGCCGGTCACCGGCGTGCGCAACTCATGGGAGGCGCGCAGGACGAACTCGCTGCGCACCCGCTCGAACGCCCGCTGCTCGGTGACGTCGCGCAGCACCATGACCGCCCCCACACTGCGTCCGTCGGCATGGCTGACCGGGGTCAGGGTCCAGGCCAGCAGACGTTTTTCACCCGAGGTTTCGATCGGCAGGTCTTCCGGCACCCGCTCGAGCAACTGGCCGCTGAGCACCCGCTGGGTGGCCTCATCCAGTTCGGGGCGCGCCAGCAGTTCGCCGAGACTTTTGCCGTGCGGGTCCCTGAGCCAGAACAACTGGCGCATGGCCACCGGGTTGGCGTGTTCGACGCGGCCGCGGGCATCGATGGTCACCAGCCCGTGGTCGATGCTGTCGAGCACGGCCTGCAAGCGGCTTTCGCTGGCCAGGAGCTCCTCGATATTGGTCGCCTTGTGGTGACGCAACGCCTCGGCCATCAGGCCGAAACGGCGGCTGAGCAGGGTCATTTCGGCGACCGGGGAAATCGGCAAGGTCACGTCGAAATTGCCTTGGCCGATATTGTCCGCGGCTTTCGCCAGGGCCTCGATGGGTGCGCCGAAACGCTGGGCGATACTCTGCGCGGTGAGCACGCCTATGCCGAGAACGGCGAGGCACAATAACCCCAGCAGGCCGGCAATCAGTTTGGCCCGTTCGCGCGCCTGGAATTCCGCGCGGCTGACGTTTTCGATGGCGCGCTGCTGCACCTCGATCATGCGCATGCGCAGGTTGTTGAAGCTCTGGCTGAAGCTGTTGTCTTCGAGGATCGCCTGGCGCGTACCCGGGCTGGCGGCGAGCACCTGCTGAAACTGTCGATACGCCTGGTCGATCGCTTCGAACCCCTGGCGGCTTTGCTTGCTGCGGATCTGCATACCCTCGGCGAGCAGTTGGCCGAAGCGCTGCTGAGAGGCATTCAGCGCCGTAATATTGGGCCGCTCGGCGATCAGATTGACCAGTTGATCGCCAAGGTTCTGCCGCAACTGCTGGCTGATCGCGATGGTGCTGAAGCTGCGTTGCAGCAGGCTCTCCTGACTCTTGGCCATGTGCATCACACTGACCACGCCGAGCAGCAAACCCAACAGCGAGACCGTTATCAGCGCAGAAAAACTCAGAAACAGCCTCGTGCGCAGGGTTACGGGGATTTTCATAAGCGGTACTGTTTGCGTTTCCGGTACAGGGTCGAGGCGTCGATGCCCAAGGTTTTCGCCGCCTGATCAAGGGTGTCGGTGGTCGCCAGCACCGCTCCGATATGGGCTTTTTCCAGGGCTTCCAAGCTGAGGTCGGCGCCAATCCGCGGGGCGCTGCTGGCCGGCTGCCCACCCAGCCCGAGGTGGCTGATTTCGATCTGTTCCTGGGGACAGATGATGCTGGCGCGTTCGATCACGTTGCGCAGCTCACGGATATTGCCGGGCCACTGGTAGTCGAGCAGCGCGTTGCGCGCCTCATCGCTGAAACCGCGGGCCGGGCGCACGTAGTCTTTAACGAAGCGGGCGAGAAAGCCTTCCGCCAACACCGCGATGTCGTCCGGGCGCTCGCGCAACGGCGGCAACACCAGGGTGATGACGTTCAAGCGGTAGAGCAGGTCTTCGCGAAAGCGCCCGTCGTGCACCATTTCGTCCAGGTCGAGGTTGGTCGCGGCGAGGATGCGCACGTCGGCGCGGCGGGTTATGGGATCGCCGACCCGCTCGTACTCCTTGTCCTGAATGAAGCGCAATAGTTTGGGTTGCAGGGTCAAGGGGAAATCGCCGATCTCGTCGAGGAACAGCGTGCCGCCGTCCGCCTGATTGACCCGCCCCAGGGTGTTTTCGCTGGCGCCGGTAAAGGCGCCGCGGCTGTGGCCGAACAGCTCGCTCTCCATCAACTCGGCCGTCAGCGAGGGGCAGTTGATGGTTACGCAGGACTTGCGCGCCCGTGGGCTCCAGCCGTGAATGGCGCGCGCCAACTCGCCCTTGCCGGTGCCGGACTCGCCGAGAATGAGGATATTGGCATCGGTCACCGCGACCTGCCGCGCCGTTTCCAGCACGGCCATCATCGCCGGGCTGTGGGAATCGAGCACATTCCTGGCATTGCGCACTTCGCCTTCGAGGGCTTCCAGACGCGCGGCCATATGGCGCACTTCCAACTGCTTCGCGGCGGCCAGGCGCAACTGATCGGGGCTGCAGGGTTTGACCAGATAATCGGCGGCGCCGATCTGGATGGCATCCACGGCGGTGTCCACGGCCGAGTGCGCGGTAACTATCACCACGCGCATCCAGGGCGCCTGGCTACGCATCTGCGCCAACACATCGAGACCATTGTCCTCACCCAGGCGCAGATCGAGAAAACACAGGTCGAATACCTGGCGCTGCAACAGCGCCTCGGCCTGACTTGCATTGGTTGCTGTACTGACTTGGTATCCCTCGTCCTCGAGGCAGTAACGAAAGGTCCGGAGAATTGCGCCTTCATCGTCGACCAACAGAATGCGAGCGCTCTTCATGGCTCGTGCTTCCATATTCGGGGCTCCATTGACGGGTGCATGGAGTTAGTCCGTTTTTGCTCGTGCAAGTTGCAATGATTATTCGCTCGGGATCATGCAGTCTGCATGATGGCGGGTTTCCAATTGCACTTATAACCTTCTGTTTTTATTGACTTAAATTAACAAGAAAAGTCTGGCACAAGAGCTGCAGCCGAGCCTGTGTACACGATTGTCAGCGGTCGCCAACGACGGCTCCATACAATAGCAACCGACTCGGGAAGTGCCATCATGACCAGCAAATCGACAACCCAGCTCAATGAATTGATCGAAATCACCCGCGACGGGCAACGCTTCTACCAGCACGCCCAGGAAGAGGTTAAGGATGCGCGCCTGAAAGCCATCTTCAGCGAAATGTCACGCGCCAAGACCGATGTCATCCAGGCCCTGGCGATGAAGGTCGCCGCCAATCAGGAACAACCATCGTCCGGTACCACCCTTATCGGCAAACTGCGCCAAGTCTATGCCGACACCCGGGCCACCTTGTCGAACGACGAGGCCGCCACTTACGTGAAGCAATTGGAAGATACCGAAGATCGCATCCTGCACGCGTTCGAAGATGCCCTGGAAAGCGCCGATCCGGATGTGCGGGCCCTGTTGGCGGTCGAAATGCCCAAAATGCGCAGCTGCCACGACCGTATGCGCAACCTCAAGCAATCCCTGCAGTAAGGCTTTCGCACACATATGCAGCGTATCGCAACGACAGCGTTGCGCTCCTGCTCGATTGGCCAGGCGGTTTCTCGGCCAGGTGGCGGGTATCTCATAGGCATCCGCGCCATGCCCCGACCAAACAGACCACCCGGCCGTTATGGCCACGCCCAATCCTGTGCGAGGCACTTGCAGAATTCGCGCTTAGCCGCTCCTTTGCGGAGGGCGCGCAATCCGCAGTTGCAATGCATAGCTGGGAGTAGCCTTTGCGCAACCGATGCTGCTCCACACCAGCAAAAGCAAGGAGAAATGCCATGTTAAGTTGGGCCGTTACCTTTCTCATCATCGCCATCATCGCCGCGGTACTGGGCTTCGGTGGCATCGCGGGCGCGGCTACGGGTATCGCGAAGGTTCTCTTCGTGGTGTTCCTGGTGCTGTTTATCCTGTCGTTCTTCATCGGCCGTCGCCCACGTCTCTAACCCACAAACCCTCGCGACCGCCCCGCCAGGGGCGGCCGCCAATACACGGCCTCCAGCAAACGCAAAACCCCGCCTAGCAACGCCCCCGCGCAAATCCAGCGCCCGTGTTCTCACCCCGTTATGCCGTAGCCGCGCTATCATCCCCCGCATTGCCGATGGGGGAGGGGACGATGCTGAACGGCTTGTGGCTGAGCTTTTTCGTGGTAGCGGCGGTCGCGGGCTTATCGCGCTGGCTGCTGGGCGACGATCCGGCGGTGTTTTCCGCCATGGTCGAAAGCCTGTTCGCCATGGCCAAACTGTCGGTCGAAGTGATGGTGGTGCTGTTCGGCACCCTGACCCTGTGGCTGGGTTTTCTGCGTATCGCCGAAAGGGCCGGGCTGGTCGATCTGCTCGGCCGCGCCCTCGGGCCATTGTTCGCCCGGCTGATGCCGGAAGTGCCGCGCGGCCACCCGGCTCTGGGCTTTATCACCCTGAACTTCGCCGCCAATGGCCTGGGCCTGGACAACGCCGCCACGCCCATCGGCCTGAAAGCCATGCGCGCGCTGCAGGAACTCAACCCCAGCGCCACGATTGCGAGCAACGCGCAAATCCTCTTCCTGGTACTCAACGCCTCCTCGCTGACCCTGCTGCCGGTGTCGATCTTCATGTACCGGGTGCAACAGGGCGCCGAGGACCCGACCCTGGTGTTCCTGCCGATCCTCCTGGCGACCAGCGCCTCGACCCTGGCCGGCCTGCTGGCGGTGGCCTTCATGCAGCGCCTGCGCCTGTGGGATCCGGTGGTGCTGGCCTACCTGATCCCCACCGCCTTGCTGCTCGGCGGTTTTATGGCGCTGCTCGGCGGGCTCTCGGCGACGGCGCTGGCGGCGTTGTCCTCGCTGCTCGGCAACCTCACGCTGTTCGGTTTGATTCTGCTGTTCCTGCTGGTCGGCGCGCTGCGCCGGGTACCGGTGTACGAAAGCTTTGTCGAAGGCGCCAAAGAGGGCTTCGATGTCGCCAAAAGCCTGTTGCCCTACCTGGTCGCGATGCTTTGCGCCGTCGGCGTGCTGCGTGCCTCCGGCGCCCTGGATTTCGGCCTCGACGGAATCCGCGCGCTGGTCGAGTGGCTGGGCTGGGACACGCGCTTTATCGATGCCCTGCCGACTGCGATGGTGAAACCGTTCTCCGGCAGCGCGGCGCGCGCCATGCTGATAGAGACCATGCAGAACTTCGGCGTCGACAGCTTCCCCGCGCTGCTCGCGGCTACCGTGCAGGGCAGCACCGAAACCACTTTTTACGTGTTGGCGGTGTATTTCGGCGCGGTGGGCATCCAACGCGCCCGGCATGCCGTGGGTTGTGCCCTATTAGCCGACCTGGCCGGCGTCCTCGCCTCGATCGCGGTGTGTTATTGGTTTTTCGGGTAAAGCCAGCCACGGTAGGTTGGGCCGGGCCGCGTAGGTTAGCGGCGACTGACGCGGTCTAAACAACGGCATCGCCAGCGGCCGCCGCGTAACCCAACAAAGGCACCATGTGGTGTTGGTGGTGAGCGGGCGTTGGTCATACCGCTCGAGAGCATGGCTATCGCTAGCAAGCCCTACTACACCCTGCCGGCATGACACCGCGCAGGCGCCTTGTTGGGTTACGCGGCGTTCGTCTACGGTATTGCCGGCAACTAACGTGATCGCCACTAACCCACCCTTGTATCTCGACTACAGCCTCTCAGGAGGCGATAGTCCC
>CBIHQF010000118.1:0-8823 GCA_966211665.1 uncultured Pseudomonas sp.
CCGTGCGCGTCGCAATGCGCTGCTGCGCGACTGGCCCGCCGCCGAGGCCGGCGTGGCGCTGCCGGAGGTGCAGGCCGGTCTGCATGTCTGCGTGCCATTGGACAGCCTGGCGCGCGAGCGAGAGTTGGTGAGCCAGGCGGCGGCCGTGGGCGTGGAGCTGAGTGCACTCAGCGGCTACTACCTGGCCGATCCGTTGCAGCCGGCGTGTGCCGGTCTGGTGCTGGGCTTTGCCGGCATCGACGAGGCGCAGATCGCTCTGGCCCTCGATAAATTGCGCCGTGCCTGGCGCTGAGACGACCTCGCGAGGCTGTTCGATCGCGGTGGCCAGTCCCGGATTGCGCCGAGGCTTATACGGGCTACGGGAGCACGCATTTGCATAGACCCAATGTTTATTTGCAATGCTGCAATTCGTAGGGCGGGTGAAACCCGCCAGAGCACATGCAAGGCACAGCGAGTTGCAACCGCCCTACATTCTACGAAATGGGTGGATGGATAAAGCGTCATCCACCCTTTCCCTCGGGCAAAGGGCCGCTAAGCCGCTTTGGCGAACAACTCCCGACCATGATCCAGATGCTGATCGACCAGCCATTTGCCGTGGGCGATCGAGGCGTGCTGGGCTTTTTCCAGGTCCGAGAGGAAGGCGTACTCAAGGGGCAGCGGCATGCGCCGAGTGGTGTTCCCCTGGGGATCGGTGATGCGGCAACCGCCGGCCCAGGGCGTCGGGTTATCCGCGTACTGTAAAACGTCGGCGGCTATCTGGTGGCCGCGGTAAGTGCATTGCAGTGTGCTCATGGGTTGACCTCCGGTTGCTGGGGCCTGCTGCGAGGCGGCATGGCCCGGTTATCCCCCATACGGCAAGGTGCATCGCACCTTGGGTCGTCCTGAAATGGTACACCTCGATCGGCGTTCGTGAAGTACCTGTAGTCCAGGCGCGGGGGTTGGCCGGTATTCCGCTGGAGCTGTAGCAATTGCGTTTGCATTGCCTGGCGCTGTTCGCTTTTCGGGCGGCAGGCTGGGAGAGGGTAATCAAGGCATGCATTGTCGTTGGCCTGACGATCCCTAACCCTCTCCCCACAGGGGCGAGGGGACTAATCGGCGTTGGTCATGCGATTGCGGACATCACCCTTCCGTTGATAGCGGCGGACAAGGCTTCGCCATATCCGCCCTACAAATACGCGCAGGTCACACAGCTCCACCTGACCCGGCTCGTGCCTGGCGTTCGGTTTTCCGACCGTCAAGCGGCCCTGGATTCGCTTTGTCGAACGCAGCGGCTGTTTGCCAGGTTCGTCTATTTCTATTTTTTCTTTTAATTTCAATAATTTGAATAACCATCTCGACAGCCGCAAAGGCTGGCACGCTCCCTGCTCTATCTCATTGCAGGAAGGCCGCACGCCTTCCGCCGCCGACGGCTACGCATCGCCTGAGGCCGGACAGTTCCATAACAACAATAGTGAGGATCAGCATGACCAAGAGCACTCTCTCCCGCGCCGTCGGTATCGCCCTGGCCGCCACCCTGCTCAGCGCCCCGGTATTGGCCGAGGAACTGACCGGCACCCTGAAGAAGATCAAGGAATCCGGCAGCATTACCCTGGGTCATCGCGACGCCTCCATTCCGTTCTCTTACTTCGGCAACGATCCGAGCCAACCCATCGGCTACTCCCACGATCTGCAATTGAAAGTGGTCGAGGCGATCAAGCAGAAGCTGGATATGCCGGAGCTGAAAGTCCGTTACAACCTTGTCACCTCGCAGACCCGTATTCCGCTGGTGCAGAACGGTACGGTCGATCTGGAGTGCGGCTCCACCACCAACAATATCGAGCGTCAGCGCCAGGTCGATTTCTCGCTCGGCATCTTCGAAGTGGGCACCCGTCTGCTGGCGAAGAAGAGCGCGGGCGTCAACGACTTCGCCGACCTCAAGGGCAAGAACGTGGTGACCACCGCCGGCACCACCTCCGAACGCCTGCTGAAGATCATGAACGCCGAGCAGAAGATGGGCATGAACATCATCTCGGCCAAGGACCATGGCGAGTCCTTCCTGATGCTCGAATCCGGCCGCGCGCTGGCCTTCATGATGGACGACGCGCTGCTCTACGGCGAAATGGCCAAGGCCAAGAAGCCGGACGACTGGGCCGTGGTCGGCACGCCGCAATCCCTGGAAATCTACGGCTGCATGATGCGCAAAGGCGACCCGGCATTTAAGCAGGTGGTCGACGGCGCGATCAGCGCCACCTTCAAATCGGGCGAAATCACCGCGATCTACGACAAGTGGTTTATGCAGCCCATCGCTCCGAAGAATCTCAACCTGAATTTCCCCATGAGCGATGAGCTGAAAAAACTCATCGCCGCGCCCACCGACAAGTCTGCCGAGCAGATCTGACCCGGTGACACCGCGCGCTCACAAGGGGTGTGGGAACCAGGGAGCGACACGGACGAGGTGACGCGCTGCATCGTTCACCCGCTCGACCTCCCGCTTTCACCCGATAGGACTAGGGGGCACCGCTGCCACAAGCAGCGGGGTAGGTCGGCGCCTGCCCCCTTATCCGCCTACACGTCGTACTTGGCTCTACCCGAGGGGGAACCCAAATGAACTACAACTGGGACTGGGGCATCTTTTTCAAGCCCACCGGCATCGGCAGCGAGATCTACCTGGACTGGTTTTTCACCGGCCTGGGCTGGACCATCGCCATCGCCTTGGTCGGTTGGATAGTCGCATTGCTGCTCGGCTCGTTGCTCGGCGTGATGCGCACGGTGCCGAACCGCTGGATATCCGGCATCGCCACCACTTATGTGGAAATCTTCCGTAACGTACCGCTGCTGGTGCAGTTGTTCCTCTGGTACTTCCTAGTGCCGGATCTGCTGCCCGAACCGCTGGAAATATGGTTCAAGCAGGACCTCAATCCGGCGACTTCGGCGTATCTATCGGTTGTGGTTTGTCTTGGCCTGTTCACCGCCGCTAGGGTTTGCGAGCAGGTGCGCACCGGCATTCAGGCGCTGCCCAAGGGGCAGACCGCGGCCGCCTACGCCATGGGCTTCAGGCTGCCGCAGATCTACAGCAACGTACTGCTGCCCCAGGCTTACCGCATCATCATTCCGCCGCTGACTTCGGAATTCTTGAACATCTTCAAGAACTCCTCGGTGGCCTCCTTGATCGGCCTGATGGAGCTGCTCGCGCAAACCAAGCAGACCGCTGAATTCAGCGCCAACCTGTTCGAAGCCTTCACCCTGGCGACGCTGATCTATTTCACCTTGAACATGGGCCTGATGCTGCTGATGCGCATGGTCGAGAAGCGTGTCGCGGTGCCGGGGCTGATTGCCGTGGGGGGTAAATAATGGACTTCAGTGCGATCCTGCCGGCGCTGCCCGGTCTCTGGGACGGCATGCTGATGACCTTGCAGTTGATGGTCCTGGGCGTACTCGGCGGCGTGGTGCTGGGCACCCTGCTGGCGCTGATGCGTTTGTCCCACAACCCGCTGCTGGCCAAAGCCGCCGCCACCTACGTCAACTACTTCCGCTCGATTCCGCTGCTGCTGGTGATCACCTGGTTCTACTTCGCGGTACCGTTCATGCTGCGTTGGATCACCGGCGAGGACACCCCGGTCGGCGCGTTCAGCTCCTGCCTGGTGGCCTTCATCATGTTCGAGGCGGCGTACTTCTGCGAGATCGTCCGTGCCGGCATCCAGGCCATTCCCAAGGGCCAGATGGGCGCGGCGCAGGCGCTGGGGATGACATACCCGCAGACCATGCGCCTGATCATTCTGCCCCAGGCGTTCCGCAAGATGACCCCGCTGCTGTTGCAGCAAAGCATCATCCTGTTCCAGGACACCTCGCTGGTTTACACCGTGGGGCTGATGGACTTCCTCAACGCCTCGCGCTCGCGCGGCGACATCATCGGTCAGGCCCATGAGTTTCTGATCTTCGCCGGCCTGGTCTATTTCACAATCAGCTTCGCCGCCTCGCTGCTGGTCAAGCATCTGCAAAGAAGGTTAGCCGTATGATCTCGATCGATAACGTCAACAAGTGGTACGGGGACTTCCAGGTGCTGACCAACTGCAGCACCGAGGTGAAGAAGGGCGAAGTGGTGGTGGTGTGCGGGCCGTCCGGCTCGGGCAAGTCGACGCTGATCAAGTGCGTCAACGCCCTGGAACCCTTCCAGAAGGGCGACATCGTGGTCGACGGCACGTCCATCGCCGACAAAGCCACCAACCTGCCGAAGCTGCGATCGCGGGTCGGCATGGTGTTCCAGCATTTCGAGCTGTTCCCACACCTGTCGATCGCGGAAAACCTGAGCATCGCCCAGGTCAAGGTGCTCGGTCGCAGCAAGGCCGAAGCCAACGCCAAGGGCCTCAAGCTGCTCGAGCGGGTCGGTCTGGCAGCTCACGCGCACAAGCACCCCGGCCAGCTGTCCGGCGGCCAGCAACAACGGGTGGCGATTGCCCGCGCCCTGGCCATGGACCCGGTGGTGATGCTGTTCGACGAACCGACCTCGGCGCTCGACCCGGAGATGGTCAACGAAGTGCTCGACGTGATGGTGCAGCTGGCCAACGAGGGCATGACCATGATGTGCGTAACCCACGAGATGGGCTTCGCCCGCAAGGTCGCCGACCGGGTGATCTTTATGGACGCCGGGCAGATCGTCGAAGACTGCCCCAAGGAAGAATTCTTCGGCGATGTCTCCGCGCGCTCGGACCGGGCGCAGCAGTTTCTGGCGAAGATTCTGCAGCATTGATCGCTGCCCCGTAGGGCGGGTGCAACCCGCCGCCCCGCCTGCTTGGCGGGTTTCACCCGCCCTACAAATGAGTCTGGCCGCATCCTACCCAGCAAGGAACGATTGTGATGCAATGCCACATCGCCAGCCTTCGCGCCTTGCCGCCAGCCCTCAATGTGAAACCGCGCATCGCTCAACGCCTGTTGTTGACCCTCCTGATGCTCCTGCTGGTGCTCAGTTGCGGCTACGCGGGCTCTCACATCAGCCAAGGCATCGGCATCCGCGCCCTGGCCGAGAGCGGCGAGCGCCAGCTCGAACTCAACGCCCGCGCGGTCGAGAGCGAGATCACCAAATACACCTACCTGCCCAGCCTGCTGGAACTGGATTACAGCGTCGGCCGCCTGCTGAAAACGCCCACCGCCTACCGCCGCCAGCAGGTCAACGACTACCTCGAGGGGCTCAACCAGCGCAGCGGCAGTCTGGCGGTCTATGTGCTGGATACAAGCGGTCGGGTGCTGGCCACCAGCAACTGGCGCGAACCGAGCAGCTTTCTCGGCGAGGACCTGTCGTTCCGCGCCTATTTCCAGGATGCCGTGCAAGGCAAACCCGGACGTTTCTACGGCATCGGCAGCACCACCGGCGAGCCGGGTTATTACATCGCCCACGGGCTGAAGAGCGGCGAGCAGATCATCGGTGTGGCGGTGGTCAAGGTGCGTCTCGATGCCCTCGAACAGCGCTGGCAGCGCGCGCAGTTGCAGGCCTACGTCAGCGACGAGAACGGCATCATCATTCTCTCCAGCAACCCGGCGCGGCGGCTCAAGGCCATCCACCCGCTGGGGCCCAATACCCGCGAACGCCTGGCGCGCAGCATGCAATACCACTGGTACGCCCTGGAGGAGTTGCAACCGCTGGCGCGCAAATCCCTGGGCAATGGCCTGGAACAAGTCACCTTCGCCGCCGAAGAGGACGCCGCCGAGACGCCCAAGCGCATCGACTACCTGTCGCAATCGCGCCCGCTGGACGACACCCCCTGGCACCTGACCCTGCTCACCCCGCTCGAGGACCAGCACCGCGCGGCTATGAGCCACGCCATCTTGGCCTCCGTGGTCTGCGCCCTGCTGGCGTTTTTGCTGATTGCCTGGAACGAGCGGCGCAAGGTGATCGCCACCCGCCTCGCCGCCCGCGAAGCGCTGCAACGGGCGAACAACGAGCTGGAACGCAAAATCGCCGAACGCACCGCCGATTTGCAGGCCAGCAACCAGCGCCTGAAGGCCGAAATCAGCGAACGCCAACAGGCCGAAACCACCCTGCGCCAGGCCCAGGACGAACTGGTGCAAGCCGGTAAGCTGGCGGTGATCGGGCAGATGTCGACCAATATCGCCCACGAACTCAACCAACCCCTGGCGGCGCTACGCACCCTGTCCGGCAATACCGTGCGCTTCCTGCAACGCGGCGCGCTGGATACCGCCAGCGCCAACCTGCAAACGATCAACGAACTGGTCGACCGCATGGGCAAGATCACCGGCAGCCTGCGCGCCTTCGCCCGCCGTTCCGACGACCGCGGCGAAGCCAATCTGCTGCAAGCGGTGGACGCTGCCCTGCTGTTGCTGCAACCGCGCCTGGAGCAATATCCGCTGCAAATTCACCGCAACTATCTAGAAGGACAGAGCGAAATCCGCCTGGCCATCGACCAGACCCGCCTGGAGCAGATTCTGGTCAACCTGATCGCCAACGCTCTGGATGCGATGAGCGAGCAGGAGGATCGTCAGCTCTGGCTTAGCGGCCACGACGACGGCGAGCGCTACCTGTTCAGCGTGCGCGACAACGGCCCGGGCATCGCGCCGGATGCGCGCGGGCATCTGTTCGAACCCTTCTTCACCACCAAACCCGGCGAAAAAGGCCTGGGTCTGGGCCTGACCCTGTCCGCCAGCCTGGCGGCCGCCGCCTCGGGCAGCCTAACCGTGCAACACCCGGCAAGCGGCGGCAGCGCCTTCGAACTGCGCCTGCCCAAGCCCGCCCCCAGCCGCGAGAACAGTCGCGAGGACAGCCATGAACGACCCGCTTAGCGTCCTGATCGTCGAAGACGACCCCCACGTATTGCTCGGCTGCCAGCAAGCCCTGGCCCTGGAAGATATCGCCAGCGAAGGGGTGGCCAGCGCCGAGCAGGCCTTGCAGCGCGTCGGCGCGGATTTCGCCGGCATCGTCGTCAGCGATATCCGCCTGCCCGGCATCGACGGCCTGGAACTGCTCAGCCGCCTCAAACAGCGCGACCCCAGCCTGCCAGTGGTGCTGATCACCGGCCACGGCGATATCGGCATGGCGGTCAACGCCATGCGCGACGGCGCCTACGACTTTATGGAGAAACCCTTCTCGCCTGAGCGCCTGGTCGATGTGGTGCGCCGCGCCCTGGAACAACGCGGCCTGGCCCGCGAAGTCTCGGCGCTACGTCGGCAACTGGCCGGGCGCCAGGCGCTGGAGCAACGGATCATCGGCCGCTCGCCAGCGGTGCAGAAGCTGCGCGACCTGATTGCCAACGTCGCCGATACCGCTGCCAACGTATTGATCGAAGGCGAAACCGGCACCGGCAAGGAACTGGTCGCCCGCTGCCTGCACGACTTCAGCCGGCGCCAAGCCAAACAATTCGTCGCTCTCAACTGCGGCGGCCTGCCGGAGAACCTGTTCGAAAGCGAAATCTTCGGCCACGAAGCCCACGCCTTCACCGGCGCCGGCAAGCGCCGGGTCGGCAAGATCGAGCACGCCCATGGCGGCACCCTGTTTCTCGACGAGGTCGAGAGCATGCCGCTGAACCTGCAGATCAAACTGCTGCGGGTCTTGCAGGAACACAGCCTGGAACGCCTCGGCTCGAACCAGAGCGTGGAAGTCGACTGCCGGGTGATAGCCGCGACCAAATCGGACCTCGACGCCCAGAGCAAACGCGGCGAGTTCCGCAGCGACTTCTACTACCGGCTCAACGTGGTCACCCTCGAACTGCCGCCGCTGCGCGAACGGCGCGAAGACATCACCCTGCTGTTCGAACACTTCCTGCAACTCTCGGCGCTGCGCTTCGACCGCGCCGCACCGGAACTCGACCGCCACACCCTGGCCGCGCTGATGGCCCACGATTGGCCGGGCAACGTGCGCGAACTGCGCAACGTCGCCGAACGCTTCGCCCTCGGCCTACCGGTATTCAAAAAAACCGGCCTGGCCAGCGAAGGCAGCCCGAGCTTCGCCGAAGCCGTGGAAGCCTTCGAACGCAACCTGCTGCTCGACGCCCTGCAACGCAACGACGGCAACCTCAGCCAGGCCAGCCAAGCCCTGGGCATGGCCAAGACCACGTTGTTCGATAAGGTGAAGAAGTACGGGTTGCAGTGAGCCGTCGGGAGTTAAGCAGCTTCTCGTAGGGTGGGTTAGGCGCACGCCGCCACTCGCGATGACTCCGCAAAATCCATTGCGCCGTAACCCACCATAGGCGCAACGCGGAACATCGCATGGTGGGTTACGCGACGCACCACCCTCGCGGCGCCTAATCGTGATCCGCTCAGCGCCGCTAACCCACCCTACGAGTGGCGAGGCCATCGAGATAAGCGACTTGCTGAACCGGACAATCGACGGCTATGGTTCAAACCAGGCTGATAGCGATATGCCGCAACCTTATGCAGGGTGATAGGTGGAGGCCAAGCGATTGCTGAAATTCGGGGAGAGAATAGGTAGATGATTCCCCGAAAGACACTGGCCTGGCATGGCTGTGCTTATGCGGAATTCGTTGATATTAATTATTGCGGAATTTCGTCTAATTACCGTTAACTATTGGTATCTCATGAAAGATATATTATCTAAATGCCATGATTTTAGTTTTAGTGAATCATACACATTTGCAGACAAAGTGCGAAAGGCAATTTTTGAAAATGAATATTCCATTGAGCCTGCTGACGTAGCCAGTGACATTGAGAATCAAATTAAAAAGCCTCAGAAGCAGACCATCTTACATGACTATATTGAATACATAATCGAGTCAGAGTTGACGTTTCATTTTGGAGGACCTGCATGGGACTATGATTGCGTTGATCCGATTTTTGAGTATCTCAAAACACATAAAATTAAATATTTTACTCTATAAG